>JBFFSW010000081.1:0-6280 GCA_041572195.1 Thiohalomonadaceae bacterium
ACCGGTAACATGGAGGTGCACCTGGATCGCCGCGTTGCCGAGAAGCGCGTCTATCCGGCCATCAACATCAACCGCTCCGGCACCCGCCGCGAGGAGCTGCTGACCAAACCCGACGAGCTGCAGAAGATGTGGATCCTGCGCAAGCTGCTGCACCCCATGGATGAGCTGGCCGCCATGGAGTTCCTGCACGACAAGATGAAGGACACCAAGACCAATGGTGAATTCTTCGACTCGATGAAGCGCTGAGTACAGACGCTTTGGAACAAAAAGGGCGCCTTCGGGCGCCCTTTTTCGTTGCCCGCCGTCCACTGGACTAGACTTAGGGCATGAGCCGAATCAACTTCGATGAGATGCGCGCCCTGGCGGTGCGCGACCCGGAGGCCTTCGAGGCACGGCGCAAGGCGGTGATCGAGGAGGCCATCGCTCGCGCCCCGGAGCGCCGCCGCGAACGCCTGCGCGGCCTGCAGTGGCGTATCGAGCAGGTGCGTTCGCTCGCCGCCAATCCCATGGATGCCTGCATCTCCCTCTCGGGAATGATGTGGGATGCGGTCACCGGCGAGCAGGGGTTGCAGGCACTGCTCAATCGGCGCGCATCCTTTACCCGCACCCCGGCGCCGGTGGTGAGCCTGCGCCCGACACGCCACTAAGTCTTGACGCCTGCCGCGCACTTCCGTATCCTGCGCCGTTTTCCGCTCAGGTCTTTCCCAACGGGGAGGACCGAGCGGGTGTGTAGAGCCTTTGAAGAGGTCGCAGTGATGAAGCCGGAAATCCACCCTGAGTACAACGATATCAATGTGAGCTGCTCTTGCGGCAACTCGTTCACCACCCGTTCCACCGCGGGTAAGGACCTGCAGCTGGACGTTTGCTCCGCCTGCCACCCGTTCTACACCGGCAAGCAGAAGATCGTCGACACCGCCGGCCGCGTGGACAAGTTCCGCCAGAAGTACGGCCGCAAGTAAGCACTTATGCCCTTGGCGGCATAGGCGAGGGGCGCACCGCAAGGGCGCCCCTTTTGCGTTGTGCAGCGTAAAACCCCGGAGAGACTGCCGTGAGCATTAGCCCAGAAGACCAGAAGGCCCTCGACTATCACGCCCAGCCGCGCCCCGGCAAGGTGGCCATCGAGACCACCAAGCCCTGCGAGAGTGCCGAGGAGCTGAGTCTGGCCTACACCCCCGGCGTCGCCGCGCCGGTACGCGCCATCGCCGAGCAGCCGGGCGACGCCTACCGCTACACCGCCAAGGGCAACCTGGTGGCGGTGATCTCCGATGGCACCGCGGTGCTGGGTCTGGGCAACGTCGGCCCGCTGGCGAGCAAGCCGGTGATGGAGGGCAAGGGGGTGTTGTTCAAGCGCTTCGCCGACATCGACGTCTTCGATATCGAGGTGGACGCCCCAAGCCCCGAGGCCTTCATCGACACCGTGGCCAACATCGCCCCCACCTTCGGAGGCATCAATCTGGAGGATATCGCCGCGCCGCACTGCTTCGAGATCGAGGAGCGGCTGCAGCAGCGCCTGGATATCCCGGTCTTCCACGACGACCAGCACGGCACCGCCATCATCATCGCCGCCGGGCTGCTCAACGCCCTTGAGCTGCAGGGCAAGCGCATCGAGGAGGCCTCCATCGTCTGCCTCGGCGCCGGTGCCGCGGGCATCGCCTCCATGCGCCTGCTGGCGGCCCTGGGGGCGCGCCACGAAAACATGTACATGATCGACCGCCAGGGGGTGATCCACGCCGGGCGCGAGGACCTGAACAAACACAAGCAGGAGTTCGCCAACGACACCGACAAGCGTACTCTGGCGGATGCCATGGAAGGGGCCGATGTCTTCATCGGCGTCTCAGGACCGGACCTGGTCAGCGCCGAGATGCTCGCCTCCATGGCCGAGAAGCCGGTGGTCTTCGCCCTCTCCAACCCGGTGCCGGAGATTCGCCCGGAGGTGGCGCACAAGGTGCGCGATGACCTGATCATGGCCACCGGCCGATCCGACTACCCCAACCAGGTGAACAACGTCCTCGGCTTCCCCTTCATCTTCCGTGGGGCGCTGGATGTACGGGCTCGAGCCATCACCCGCGAGATGCAGATCGCCGCGGTGCACGCCCTGCGCGAGCTGGCCCACGAGCCGGTGCCGGAGGAGGTGAGCGCGGCCTACGGTGGCATTGAGCTGGACTTCGGTCCTGGCTACATCATCCCCAAGCCCTTCGACCCGCGGCTTCGTGGAATAGTGCCCCCGGCGGTGGCCGCGGCGGCCATCGACGGCGGCGTTGCCGACGGCGACTGGCCGGAGCACTACCCGGCACGTTAAGCCAGCAACTCCTCAAGCCTCTCCAGATCGGCCCAGGCCATGGGCCGACCACTGCCGGGCTCCGGCGGTGCCCGCCGCGGCCCTTCGGTGGGATAGACCATTAGCTCGAAACGTACCTCACCGGCATGAAAGCGGTAGAGCGGCAGCCGTCGCTCCAGGCGCCCCTCTTTCAGGCTTCGCTCGTCCAGGTGGTGGGGGATGTGGTGTTCGTGCAGGAGGATGCCGACCGCCTCGGGGCGTTCGGCGAAGAGCTGTAGTTGAATGGGGGTGTGGTGGTCGGCGCTGCCATCCAGCACCCGCCCGACCAGGCGCGGCTCGAAGGGGGCCAGCAGGCGCATCGCCCGGCGCGCCTGTTCGCGTAGCTCACGCAGTTCGCGCGGCTGGCTCTCGCCCTTGAACAGTTCGTGATGCAGGGCCAGGGCCGCCTCCACCTCGCGGGGCTCGGGCAGGTCGCGACCGTCGACACCGAGGCGGCGGGCGGCGCGGTGCAGGGCCTCGTCCACCCCCGATACCCCCTCCTCGGCCATCAGGCGTGCCGCCTCGCGGCATAGCTGCAGGCGCTGCGCCTCGTCGCGGCGTGTGTGGGCCTTGCGCGGGGGCATCAGAAAAGCTGTTCGGTGATGTTGTCGCCCTGGCCGCTCTCGCCACCCTCCTGGTCCTGCTGTTGCGGCACGTTCTCGGCGCGGAACAGCTCGAAGATGGCATCCGGGTTGTCGGCCCCGGCGAAACGTCCGGTGGTCGGGTCGATACGCACCGAGACCAGCCCCTCGGGGGGCTCGCCAATCTGCTCGGGCACCCCGTCGAGGGCCACGCGCATGTAGTCGATCCACATCGGCAGGGCGGCGCGGGCGCCGGTCTCGCGGTTGCCCAGCGGGCGCGGGGTGTTGAAGCCAACCCAGGCGGTGGTGACCACCGCGTGGTTGAAGCCGGAGAACCATGCGTCGCGCTGCTCGTTGGTGGTGCCGGTCTTGCCCGCCAGATCCTCACGCCGCAGCTCGCGCTTGGCGCGCTGGCCGGTGCCGCGCTGGATCACGTCGCGCATCATGCTGGTGGTGAGGTAGACGTTGCGCGGCTCGAGGATACGCGGGGCCTGACGCAGTGGCTCGGGCCGCGGCGCTTCGCTCTCCTCCGCTTCCTCCACGGCCAGTGCCAGTGCCGCCTGCTCCTCCTGGCAGGCCTCATCGCATACCACCAGCGGGTTCTCCTCCCAGATGGTCTCACCCTCGGCGTTTTCGATGCGCTCGATGAACCAGGGGGCGATGTGGTGGCCGCCGTTGGCGAAGCTGGAGTAGCCGTTGACCAGTTCCCAGGGGGTGACGGTGGCGCTGCCCAGGGCCAGGGAGAGGTCACGCGGCAGGCGCTCGCGGTCGAAACCGAACTGGTCGAGGTAGTCGATGGCGTGGCGCAGGCCGATGGCCTGCAGCACGCGGATGGAGACCAGGTTGCGCGATTTGACCAGCGCCTCACGCAGTCGGGTGGGACCGTAGATGCGGCCGCTGTAGTTCTCCGGGCGCCACTCATCCTCCAGCTTGGAGTCGTCGAACACCACGGGCGCGTCGTTGATGATGCTGGCGACGGTGTAGCCCTTATCCAGCGCCGCGGAGTAGATGAAGGGCTTGAAGTTGGAGCCGGGCTGGCGCTGCGCCTGGGTCACCCGATTGAACTTGCTGTGGTTGTAGTCGAAGCCGCCGCTGAGGGCCAGCAGGCGTCCATCGCGCGGGTCGAGGCTGACCAGGGCGCCTGCCACCTCGGGGATCTGCGAGAGCTGCCACTGACCCTGCTCGCCACGGCGCAGGCGGATCAGGTCGCCCACGGCCAGCAGGTCCTGCATGCGTTTGGGCGCCGGGCCCAGGCGATTTTCGTCGATACGCGGCGCGGCCCATTCCAGGTCGGCCAGTTGCAGCCACACCATCTCGCCGTCGCGCTTGTAGCAGAGGGCGTTGTCCTCGCCCAGGGCCACCACCAGGGCGGGCTCCAGGCCACCAACGCTGTAGCTGAGCTTGAGCTGCTCGCGCCAGTGGGACTCGTCGCTCTCGGCGGGCAGCTCGACGTGGGCCTCGGCACCGCGGTAGCCGTGGCGGTGGGTGTAGTCGAGCAGGGCCTTGCGAAGGGCCTCGTCGGCGGCTGCCTGTAGGTGACTATCGATACTGGCGTAGACGCGGTAGCCCGCGGTGTAGGCTTGCTCATCGCCGTAGCGCTGGATCATCTCGTTGCGGATCATCTCCGCCACGTAGGGGGCCTCGGCCTCGGTGTCCACCCGGTGCAGGCTGGCGGTGACCGGTGCGGCGATGGCGGCCTGGAAGGTGCCGGTGTCGATGTGACCCAGCTCCATCATGCGTCGCAGCACGTAGTTGCGACGGCTGACGGCCAGGTCGGGGTTGGCGACCGGGTTGTACTTCGAGGGCGCGGCGGGCAGCCCGGCGATCACCGCGATCTGAGCCAGATTGAGCTGGTCCAGCGGCTTGCCGTAGTAGACATCGGCGGCGGCGGCGACGCCGTAGGCGCGGTGGCCGAGGAAGATCTTGTTGAGGTAGAGGGCGAGGATCTCCTCCTTGCTGAGGATGCGCTCCATCTCCAGCGAGAGGAAGATCTCCATCAGCTTGCGCTTGTAGGTCTTCTCGCGGCTGAGCAGGAAGTTGCGCGCCACCTGCATGGTGATGGTGCTGCCCCCCTGGCCCTTCCTTCCGGTTAGTATCAGCTTTATGCTGGCGCGCAGCAGGCCGTGGTAATCCACTCCGGGGTGCTCGAAGAAGCGGTCATCTTCGGCGGCGAGGATGGCCTGGATCATCGATTCGGGGATCTGCTCGTAGGTGAGCGGGGTGCGGCGCATTTCGCCGTACTCGGCGATGAGCTTGCCGTCGCGGCTGTAGATGCGCATCGGCACCTGGAAGCGGATATCGCGCAGGGTCTCGATGTCGGGCAGCTCGGGCTTGAGGTAGTAGTAGGCACCGACGATGGTGCCGAGGCCGAGAACGACGCCGACAAGGCCGAGGATGAGGGCGATGCGCAGATAGCGCCGGAAACGTTTCATGTGAACTGGGTCATGGCCTGGACATGTGACAATACAGTATAAAGGGTTTGCCTCTTCGCCACTACGTTGTAGGGGGCTGGAAGGTGGCTGAAATTATTTGTTGACCTATAGTTGACAGTGGTATTTAATGTAATCACGCATGTATCGGATGTAACTGCGGGTATATAAAGGAAAAATGGCTCAGCTATCCCGGTTATTCGCAAGGAAAAAGCCCAGCGTGCTGGGCTTGGACATAAGCACCACGGCGGTGAAACTCCTCGAACTCAGCAAGAGCGGGGAGCGTTACCGCGTGGAAAGCTACGCTGTCGAACCGCTTCCACCTAACTCCGTGATTGAAAAGAATATTTCGGATGTCGAGGGTGTTGGCGAGGCGATCAAGCGGGCTGTCAAACGTTCCGGAACCAAGCTCAAACTGGCCGCCGCCGCGGTGGCCGGTTCGGCGGTGATCACCAAGGTGATCTCGATGCCCGCCTCGCTCTCCGACGAGGAGATGGAGAGCCAGATCGAGCTGGAGGCCGACCAGTACATCCCCTATCCGCTGGATGAGGTGAACCTCGATTTCGAGGTGATCGGCCCCTCCGAGGCGGACCCGGACCGCGTCGACGTGCTGCTGGCCGCCTCCCGTTCGGAGAACGTCGATGTGCGGGTCGATGCCATTGAGCTCTCCGGGCTGACACCGAAGATTATCGATGTGGAGGCGTTCGCCATGGAGAACGCCTTCCAGCTCATCGCCGAGCAGATCCCCGACCACGGCATCGACAAGACCATCGCCGTGGTCGACATCGGCGCCACCATGACCACCCTTAACGTCCTCCACGATTTGATGACTATTTACACCCGCGAGCTGGTGTTCGGTGGCAAGCAACTGACCGAGGCGATCCTGCGACGCTATGGGCTCTCCTACGAGGTGGCCGGCATGGCCAAGCGTCAGGGCGGCCTGCCCGACACCT
>JBFFSW010000082.1:0-6253 GCA_041572195.1 Thiohalomonadaceae bacterium
CCATCGTTGTCATCGTCCGGGTCGACACTGTCGGCAATATTGTCGTTGTCGTTATCGGCGAACACCTCAAGGTCAAAGGCCGCCAGGCTGACCGGGGCATTCACGCTATCGGTCACGCTGATGACTATGCCCGTGGTGATGCCGATATCGGCGGCCACCGGGGTACCGGTGAGGGCGCCACTCGTCGTGCTAAAGGTGGCCCAGGTCGGCTTGTTGACGATGCTAAAGGTAAGCCCATCGCCGTCCGGGTCATTGGCTGTCGGCGTGAAGCTATAGGGCACATCATCACCCACCCCGGTCGCCGGGGCGCCACCAATGGTCGGGGCCTGATTGCTCGCGGTCACCGCCAGGTCGAAGGCGGCGAGGCTTGCGCCTAGGCTGCCATCGGAAACGCTGATGATGATACCGGTGGTTGTGGTGCCGATATCGCCCGGCGCTGGGGTGCCGCTCAGCTCACCGGTATTGGTGTTGAAGGTTGCCCAGGTCGGCGTGGTGTTGATGCTGTAGGCCAGCGTGGTACCCGCATCCGGATCCGAGCCACTGGGGATGAAGCTGTAGAGCACACCATCCGGAGCGCTGGTCGCCGGGGTACCGGTTATGCCCGGCGCCTCGTTGACGTTGGTCACCGTCACACTAATGGCCTGACTATCAAGGTTGTTGCTGACGTTACCGTCATCCACGGTCACCGTCACCTCGTAGACGCCATCGCCGTTGGCATCGGCCTGGGTCTCAAAGTCCGGTGCCGAGACGAAGGTGAGCACACCGTTGCCATCGATGGCGAACTTGCCGAGGTCGGCGCCACTCAGGCTGAAGCTGGCCACATCGCTCTCTGCATCGGTATAAGTGACGGTGGTCACCGCACTCTGATTCTCCGCCGCGTTCAGTGCGGCGGTGGCACCGCCACCATTGGAGGTAATGACCGGTGCATCGTTCACCGCCGTCACCGAGACCTGTGTCTGCACCGCCAAGGCCGACAGCAACCCACCATTATCCTTCGCCTTCACGGTGAAGGCGTTCAGGGTGCCGTTGGCATTCGCCGCCGGAGTCCAGTAGGCGTTGTTGCTCGCGTCGATGGTATCGTTGGTGGTGGGCGCATAGGGGGTCGCGGCACCGGCGCTGGCGCCGATATTGAGCGTACCGCTGCTCACCGCCTGCACCACATAGGCATCCACCGTGCCATCCACATCCGCCTCGTCACCCTGGGTATCGAGTGCCGCCTTGGTGATCGCAACCTCGGTGTCCTCGTTGGTGGTGGCGATGGCCGCGGCGAAGCTGGTCAGGGTCGGGGCGTCGTTCACTGAGTTAACCGTCAACGATGCCACGTCTGTGGCCGTGGAGAATGCAGTGGTGGTGCCATTGGTGCTGGCATCCACCTTGCTGGCTGCAGCCCCACTGGTCTGGTCCCAGGCCCTAAAGGTAATGGCACTGGCCATGGCACCGTTGTAATTGGGCGTGGTGGGTTCGAAGTAGATTCGGGTATTGGCATCGGAGGCCATCAGCAGCGCCGAAGCGTCAGCCACCGCCCCCACCGCCTGCCAGCTCGTGCCACCATCAACCGAGTAGTGCCAAGTACCATTGGTCGTATCGGTAGCGGTCAGGGCAATGCCTTTTAGCGCCCCCGTATCGGCGTCAGAAACACCACCCACCAGAGCAGACACCAAGGTACCCACCGCGCCAGCAGGTGCAACCGCATCCTCATCGACCGCCACTAGTGAGAGAGCGGTATCGGCTAGCACGGGGGCATCGTTGATGGAGGTGGCCGTAACCTGCGTGGTGGCATCCGCGGTGCCGTTCACGGTCCCGTCATTGGGGGTCAACGTAAAGGCGGTCACCACTGTATTGGTCGGTGCGACCTGATTCGCTGTTGGAGTAAAGGTTAAACCCTGAAGGTTCGCTGTGGCGGTTGCCGGTGCAGCAGCCGTCACGGTGTAGTTACCCGCACTACCCGTGATACCCGTACCCGTTAAGGTTCCGTTTGCCCCCGTGTAGGTGATATTGACACTCACATTATCGCCATCGGCATCGGAAACCGTTACCGCGCTGAAAGGCGATGTCGTTGCATTATCATTGACAGCGCCGGCTGTGGTGAAGGTGCCACCGAGGGTGGGGGCGGCGTTGGTGACCGTCGAAATATTCGCAAGCGTGATGTCCCTTAGCTCAAAATTCGCTGTCGCTGCGGTCAGCGTATATGAAAAGTCAATTTGAGCGACATTCGAATAGCCTGCCCCCGGAAATGCCACGGTAAAGGGGAAAAGACTTATTGGGGAATTCGTTGTACCAACAGCATGACTACCGCCAGTAAATGAGTGGGTGGCGATAGCACCACCACCGGTATCCTTAAATGTGATGCTAAAGTCGGTTACCGTCGAGGTACCAACAAAGTTACCGAAATTCATATCGGTAACGGTAAAGGTCTTCATGACAGTGGTATTTTCGGCTTTTAGCGTACCAGAGAACGTTGCTACACCATCCGCGTATAGCGTTGTCCCACCCGACAAGAAGGCGTTACTGACATGAAATTTATCGCCCTGGGTTTTGAAGCCTGCTGAAGCTGAATCAGCTGCACCGAGGGCGCCAAAATCATAGGTCCCGTCCGCAGTACCGGTTGTTACAAGTACGCCCCTAAATTCTTCCCGGCTTTTTTTAGTGATGGGTAATACGACATCAACATCACCATATGCGAACTCCAACTCCCAGTCGGCTGCACGCCCCTCAGCCCCAGTCAAACCGCTAGAAGCCCCCACATCCACCCCAACCCTCTCACCCACACGGCGGACGAAATCGGCGCCCTTATCGCCCTGGGCAACGTTACAGCCGTAGATGAGGAGGTCGGCGCCGGGGTTCATAGCCGCGCCGATGGCGCTGAGCTGGGCGTCGTGGTTTTCGAGGTTGGCGGCGTCGATGGTCTGGCCGCCGAGCAGCAGGCGACCGGATTCGCCGTGGGAGATGAGGTGGATGGCATCCAGGCCATCGCGACCTCGCAGGGTGTCGGCGATACGCTCCAGGCCCTGGCCGGGTTGCAGCAGCAGCACCTCGACCGCCGGGTCGAGACCGCGCAGCAGGGTCTCGCGTTCGGCCACGGCAGCGTCAATCACCAGCAGCTGGTGCGCCGGTTCGTTGGACGCGTCAGGCACCAGGGCATGTGCGGAGGCCAGCAGACCGAAGGAGAGGGCCGAGGCCATCACGGCGCTGCGCAAGCTGGAGAGTATCGGGGTCTGCATCTTCTCTTCCTCTGAAATCCCTGTTCAGTGCCCACCGAGAGAGCATCGGGACGCTATTCGCCCGGGTTTTCTGGTTGTTTTCTAGCGTGATAGTGAATCACTTCGTCTAACGTGTTTAACTCGTCCGCAGAGACGCCGTACCCACACGCACAGCGGCCTATTCTGCCCGAAGCGGGCCTACATAAAAGTAGGCATTCCGCATCAACTCATGTAGTCCATTCCCTACACCGAGGGCCACGCGACGGCCATGCGCCCTACCCGCCCCCGAGGAATGCCTCGACCCGCACATCCAGGTCGGGACGCCAGCTCTCGGGCATCACCTCCAGCACCGGGGCCAGCTCGCGCTCGGCAGCGGCGCGGGTGGCCTCGTCCCCGGCGATGCGGGCGGCGCTGAGCCACATATAGCCCTTGGCCAGGTCATCGGCGGAGAGGGCGCCGGTCGCCTCCTCCGGCGGGCGGCGCAGGTAGAGCCGCCCGCTGGGCAGGTAGGCGGGGGCGTAGTGCTTCTGCGCGGCCTTCTCGTACAGCCCATAGGCGCGCTCCGGGGGATACTCCTTGAGCAGCCCCATCTCGCTCATCCGCCCCAGCTCGTAGTAGGCCTCGGGGTTGTCCCTGCCCATGGCCACGGAGAACCATTGCAGGGCCGCGCCGTAGTCGCGCACGCTCTCGTCCCCCTCCAGGCGGAAGCGGCCCATGGTCACCATCGCCGGGGGGGAGTTGGCGGCCACCGGCTCGCACAGCTCCAGGGCCTTGGCCGGGTCCTTGTCCACCCCCTCGCCGCTCATGTAGAGCTCGGCGATGGCGCAGCTGGAGAGGTCGAAGCCGCCGCGGATGGCGCGGTAGTACCAGCCCAGCGCGGCGTCGATATCCACCGCCTTGTGCACCCCCTCACGCAGGCAGTCGCCGGTGAGGTGCTGGGCATAGGGCAGCCCCTGCTCCCCCGCCGCCTCGAGGTGCTCGCAGGCGGCCACCGCCGCATCCGCCACCGCCCCCACCGGCGCCTGGCCGTTGCGCAGCATCTGCCCCAGGGCGAAGTGGGCCATGGCATCGCCCTGCTCCTCGGCGGCGCGCAGGTAGAGGGCGTAGGCCTCGGCCAGCTCGCCGCGGCCATGCGCCTCCGCTCCACGTTTGTAGGCCTCGGACTGGCCCGACTCCACCGGCCCGCCCCCCTCCTGGCTACAGCCCGTCACGCCCAACAGCGCGGCGAACAGAAAAATTCGGATCATCGGATTGCTATTCATCGTCTTCCAAAATAGTGAACACCCCCGTGAAACCACGGAGGCGCCAGTTTACATCATCCCAACGCGAACTTAGTTACGCGGCGGGTAGATGCCCTCAAGGGCGATGATGCAGTTCAGCGTGGTGTAAGGCTGAACAACCGGGAAGGACTGGCCACCGCCGGTATTGGCGATGGAGACGGTCCCGGTTACGTCCATGGAGTTGATGACGGTGTCGACGGAGGCGGCGTTGATAGCTGTATCCGGAGCAGTGGCCGAATAAAAGTTATCACGGCCATATTGACCGGGCAAAGAGTTACCCGCTGGCGCTGCGGTGCCACCGGATGCACTCACCTTTAACGTCGAAGTCGCCGTCGCCTTCGCATTCACATTACCCAAAACCGCACCATGAGTATGCGACGGCATGTGATCAACATTCAGGGTAATCCTCTCATAGCCACCCATCTGGCCGAGGCTGTAGGGGCTGACACCGGGGCCCCGACCATAGTGAATCGGCACGCGACCGCGCATGTCGGGGAGAGCGAATTCGATGCGGCCATCGCCACCGTAGCGGTTGCCGAGCAGGGAGAAGAGCGAGGTGTATTGCTGGATCGGCAGGAGCTGGCCATTGCACTGGGCCCAGTCACGCGGGGGGAAGTTGAAGCCGACATAGGTGATCTCACCGATGAAGGGGTCGGCGCCGGCGAAGGCGGCGTTGGGCGCTGCCATCATCGGCAGTGCGGCGGCAACGGCCAGGGGCAGGATCTTCTTGGTAAAGCTCATGGAGTGTACTCCTTCTTTAGGGTTGCTTATTGTTGTTCTTGAGAGAACCTTGTCGGTGTTTAGTCGTACTTCAGCTCACCATTGATATTGGCGATATCCGGCAACACCAGGGAGGCGGGGCAGCAAGGACCAGGGCGGAGGCGATGGAGATCTTCTTCATGGTAGTAACTCTCCTTGTAATGGATATCGCGGTTCGGCGGGCATCGGTGACGCACCCCGGACGATGAGCACCCATGAGGAGAGATACGCGGACGGGAGACCGCCGCGGTTGTGGTGTGCTCTTCCCATTTGAGTAATCCCTCGGCAGCATCCGCCGCCCCTCATCGTCTCGCCAAGCGTGTTGGCGTTGTTGTTATTGGTGAGGTGCTGACAACTATGCAGAGGCACAGCGGCAGGATCAAGTCGCTTCGCGGCAAGGTAGGCGATTTTCAGCCACCCCCTACCCGTGTAGGCAATGGATTACAAAACCGGAAAAGCCACTTCGGGCGAGGAGAGGTTAGCGCCGAGGCTTGGCCCGCGCAGTGGCCTGGGCACTCCAGGGGTCATCGGGCCAGGGGTGCTTGGGATAGCGTCCCTTGAGCTCCTTTTTCACCTCGGCATAGGTACGCTCCCAGAACCCCCAGAGGTCCTGGGTCACCTGGATGGGACGCTGGGCAGGTGAGAGCAGATGCAGCATCACCGCCACTCGCCCCCCGGCAATGCGCGGGGTGTCGGCCAGGCCGAACATCTCCTGCAGCTTGACCGCCAGCACTGGCGGGGCGCCATTGTCGGCGTACTCCAGGCGCTTACGCGAACCGCTGGGCACCTGCAGGTGACTGGGGGCGAGCTCGTTGAGGCGCTGCTGCTGGTTCCAGTCGAGACAGGCCAGCAGGACGGCCTTGAGGTCAAGCCGACTCAGATGGCTGCGGCGACTGATACCGTTGAGGTAGGGGGCCAGCCACTCCTCCAGGGTATCGAGCAGGGCCGCATCGGCCACATCAGGCCAGCCCGCCTCCGGCAGCCAGGCGCGAAGACTGAGCAGGCGGGCCTGGA
>JBFFSW010000083.1:0-6213 GCA_041572195.1 Thiohalomonadaceae bacterium
ACCATGTCATATCTGGAACCCTCGGAGTTCGTCTCCAAGATGGTGGACCAGGGTGAATCCAAGGTCTATATGTCGGCCAAGGACACCCTGATCCGCGCATTCATGGCCGGTGCCATTCTCGGCCTGGCCGCCATCTTCGCCATCACCGTCGCCACCAAGACCGGCTCACCGCTGGTCGGGGCGCTGCTCTTCCCGGTCGGCTTCATCATGCTCTACCTGATGAAGTTCGACCTGCTGACCGGGGTCTTTACCCTGGTGCCGCTGGCGCTGATCGACAAGCGCCCCGGCGTCACCTTCGGCCAGGTGATGCGCAACTGGGGACTGGTATTCATCGGCAACTTTGCCGGTGCGCTGACCACGGCGTTCATGATGTCGTTCATCCTCACCTACGGCTACAGCACCGATGGCGGAGCCATCGCCGCCAAGGTCGCCACCATCGGTGAGTCGCGCACCCTGGGTTACATGGAACACGGAGTGGATGGATGGCTCACCATCTTCATTCGCGGCATGCTCTGCAACTGGATGGTCTCCATGGGCGTGGTCGGCGCCATGATCTCCACCTCCGCCAGCGGCAAGATGATGGCGATGTGGATGCCGGTGATGCTCTTCTTCTTCATGGGCTTCGAGCACTCCATCGTCAACATGTTCCTCTTCCCCTTCTCGATGATCATGGGCGGTGACTTCACCTTCATGCAGTACATCGTCTGGAACGAGCTGCCCACCGCGCTGGGCAATCTAGTCGGTGGTTTCCTGCTGGTGGGCCTGCCGCTCTACTACACCCACGTGCGCACCAGTCCGGAGCGCACCCTCAAGGACAAAGCGTAAGCCTTGCGTCAGGCGAGTGTCGGCCCCGCATGGGGCCGTGCTCACACCCTTATGAGCGACAAACTTCAGCTATCGGTTGGCCACTGCTCCGACAAGGGGCCGAAGGCGGTCAACCAGGATTTTCACGCGGTGGCGCTGCCCGCGGAGCCTCTGTTGAGCTCCAAGGGGGCGCTCATCGCCCTGGCCGACGGCATCAGCAGCAGCGGGGTGAGCCAGGAGGCGAGCCGCACCGCCGTCAACGGCCTGCTGCAGGATTACTACTCCACCTCGGAGTCGTGGTCGGTCAAGAACTCGGTGCAGCGGGTGCTGCACGCCACCAACTCCTGGCTCTACGCCCAGACCCGCAACGGCCCCTATCGCTACGACATCGACAAGGGCTACGTCTGCACCATCGCCGCGCTGGTGATCAAGTCGAACACCGCCCATCTCTTCCACGCGGGCGACACCCGTATCTATCGCCTGCTCGGCGGCGCGCTGGAGCAGCTGACCGAGGATCACCGTCTGCTGGTGTCGCGGGAGAAGAGCTACCTCAGCCGCGCACTGGGGATGCGCGAGCGCCTCGACCTCGACTACAGCGCGCACGCCGTCGAGGTGGGCGACACCTTCGTCCTCGCCACCGACGGGGTCTACGAGTTCTGCCCGAACACCTTTATCGCCCAGGCCATCACCGAGCACGCGCATGACCTCGAGCAGGCGGCACGCCGAATCGTGGACGAGGCGCTGCAACGGGGCGGTGATGACAATCTCACCGTGCAACTCGTGCGTATCGACGCGCTGCCGCAACAGGGCATCGGCGAGATGCAACGGCAGGCCACGCGATTACCGCTGCCGCCGGAGCTGCGACCACGGGTGGTGTTCGATGGTTATGAGATCGTGCGCGAGCTGCACCACAGCAGCCGCAGCCATCTCTACCTGGCGCTCGATCAGCAGAGCGGAGATCGGGTCGCGTTGAAGGTGCCCTCGGTCGACCTGAGCCAGGACGATGCCTATCTGGAACGCTTCATGATGGAGGAGTGGGTGGCGCGGCGTATCGACAACGTGCACATCGTCAGCCCCTGCGCCGTCACCCGCAAGCGCAACTATCTCTACATCGTCACCGAGTACATCGAGGGACGGACCCTGGCGCAGTGGATGCGCGACCACCCGAGCCCGGCTCTGGAGACGGTGCGCGACATCGTCGAACAGATCGCCCGCGGCCTGCGCGCCCTTCACCGCCAGGAGATGCTGCACCAGGACCTGCGCCCCGAAAACATCATGCTCGACGCCAACGGCACGGTGAAGTTGATCGACTTCGGCTCGGTGCGGGTAGCCGGGCTCAGCGAGAGTAATGCGTTGCACGAGCAGCCGCACATCCTCGGCACCGCGCAGTACACCGCACCTGAGTACTTTATCGGCGAGGACGGCGACAGCCGATCAGACCTTTTCTCGATGGCAGTCATCACCTATCAAATGCTCTGCGGCCAACTCCCCTACGGCCCCGGCGTGGCCCGCGCCACCAGCCGCGCGGCGCAGTTGAAACTCAATTACCAGTCGCTGCTGGATCATGACCGCAGCCGCCCCGCCTGGGTGGACGAATGCCTGCGCAAGGCGCTGCGGGTCAACCCGCAACAGCGCTACATGGAGATCTCCGAATTCGTGCACGACCTGCGCAAGCCCAACCCCGAGTTTCTGCGCAAGGGCAGGCCACCGCTGCTGGAGCGCGACCCGGTGCTGTTCTGGAAGGGGATGTCACTGGGACTATTGTTAATCGTTATTTTTCTGGCGAACGGCCATCCGCTGTTCAGCCAATAACACGGGAGAAGCAAGATGAACAAAATCGAAATGACCGAAGCCATCATCACCGCCAAGACTCAGGCCGGGATCGGCTGGGAGGCAATCGCGGAACAGGTCGGCCTGGCACCGGTCTTCCTCACCTCCGCCTGCCTCGGCATGAACAGCCTGGGCGCCGAATACGCCAACAAGCTGTGCGAGGTGCTGTCGCTACCGCCGGAGGTATCCCAGGCACTGCAAGCCTTCCCGCACAAGCACTGGGACAAGGCCGTGCCCACCGACCCGGTGATCTACCGCTGGTACGAGATCGTCGGCGTCTACGGCGACACCATCAAGGAGCTGATCCACGAGAAGTTCGGCGACGGCATCATGAGCGCCATCGACTTCTCCATGCACATCGACAAGGAGGAGAACCCGGCCGGTGACCGCGTGCGGGTGACCATGAGCGGAAAGTTCCTGCCCTACAGAAGCTGGTAAGATATAGGACCACCCCAACATAGGCAGGGACGCCCATGCTCAAAAGACATCTTTCTCCACTCCTTATCACCGCCGTCACCATGACACTTCTGGCCGGTCTCTGGCACAAGGTGATCATGGCGCAGTTCTATATCCGGGAAACGCAGGCAACCCACGAAGGCACCGGCATCATCTTTATCGCCTATCTGATCCTGGCCGGACTGATGCTGCTGCTCTACCCGCGCACGCAATGGCTTGAGAATCGAGTTTTATCCGGCCTGTTGTTCGGCGCGGTGGTCGGTTTACTGTGGGTCTTCCCTCACGAACTGGCGATGGCCGGGGCTCATGGCGAGCCGTTGGGGTATGTCTTTATCAACGGCGCATGGCATATGGTGGAGCAGGGGGCAGGCGGCATTGTCATCGCGCTGTTTCATAAAAAATGAATATTCAACGCGCTACCAATGACACTGAAATTTCCGCCTGTTTCCCGGTAATGCGGCAACTGCGCCCCCATATCAGCGAGGAGGCCTTCCTGCCGCGCATCCGTGAGCAGCAGCAGTCGGGGTATCAACTGGCCTATATCGAGGATGAAGGCGAGATCGTCGCCGTCGCCGGTTTTCGCCTCGGCCTCAACCTGGCCTGGGGGAGGTTTCTCTATGTAGATGACCTGGTCACCCTCTCGTCGAAACGCTCAAGCGGCTATGGCAAACGGCTTCTCTCCTGGCTGCATGACTACGCCGTCGAGCATGGTTGCGAGCAGCTGCACCTGGACTCCGGAATGCAACGCGAGGAGGCACATCGCTTCTACCTGCGAGAGGGAATGAGCAAGGCTAGTTATCACTTTGTCGATTCACTGGAGAGTGAATAGGATACTTTCACAAAAAATGTCAAAACGATTACCTGGCGCGGCGGCAACATCACCCCACCTGTTCCAAGGAGACCGTGATGAGTGACTACGGCGTCAGAATCAATCGAGCCCTGAACCATGCCCAGGAAAGGATCCCCGCGCATGTCGAACTCGACGAGGTGGCCGCGATTGCCGCCTTCTCCCCGTACCACTTTCATCGCATTTTCACCCTGGTGGTGGGGGAAACCTTCGCCGGATTCATGCGCAAGAGACGGCTGGAGTGGGCGGCGATGGAACTGCTTCGTTCCAACCGCCGTATCCTCGATATCTCCCTGGATGCAGGTTACGAAACCCAGGAGAGCTTCGCCCGGGCATTCAAAAACCACTTCGATATCGCCCCCGGGCAATTTCGGAGCAAGGTGAAGAGCCCGGATGAGATCTCCCTTGGGTTTAAATCCGCCTTTGAAATCCAGTTAGGAGAACTCATGAAACCCGAAATCGTCGAGCGCGAGCATTTTAATCTTATCGGCATCCAGAAAGACCACGACGCCCCAAACTTCGCCGAGGCCCTGAATCAGTGGAACGAACTGTGGGCAAGGAGCGATGAAATCCCAGCCATTAACCGCCAGTGCTACTACGGCCTGACCCTGGTCCCGACCAAAACCCGACAAAACAACAACTGTCAGGGGGTGTTCCGCTACATGGCCGCGCAGGAGGCGGTCGATGGTGACGCACTGCCCGACGGCATGACCCGCCTCACCCTGCCAGCTCAGAAGTACGCCAAGTACACCTACAAGGGGCCGATATCCGGCTTCCAGGCCTTTATCATGAACGTGTGGGCCCACTACCTTCCGGAGTCAGGACTGGAGGTGGTCGAGGCGCCGGAAATTGAAGTCTATGACGAGCGCTTCGATCTGGAATCCCATGAGAGCGAAATGGACTACCTGGTGCCTGTCAGGTAGCCCGTACTACTCAAAAAACTCCACCACTCCGGTCTCCAGCGAGTATTCGGCGCCGACGATGCGCAGCCCCTCCTCGCCGATCAGCCGCTCCAGGGTCTCGGAGCCGTGACGTAACTGGTTGACAGAGGCGCGCACATTGGCGCGAGTGGCGTTACACAGCAGCGCCTCGGTGTCGTTCCACAACTCGGTCGGGCGGAAGGGCTCGACCGCGGGGCGGATACGGTCGACGATGGCCTTGATGTTGCGCGACTGCTCGGTGGAGGGGCGGCGCATCTCCTCGACGGTGGCGCGCACCGCGCCGCAGTTGGTGTGCCCCATGACTACCACCAGGCGGGTCTTGAACTGGTCGGCGGCGAACTCGACGCTGCCAATCTGCGAGGGGGCGACGATGTTACCGGCGACGCGGATGACGAACAGATCGCCCAGCCCCTGATCGAAGACCAGCTCGGCGGGCACGCGCGAGTCGGAGCAGCCGAGAATAATGGCGAAGGGCTCCTGCCCCGCCTTCAGCTGATCGCGTCGCGTCTGGTCGGAGACATTGCTCCCGGTCGAGCCCTCGACGAAGCGCCGATTGCCCTCCTTCAAGCGCTCAAGGGCCTCTTCTGCAAGGATCATCTGGCATGCTCTCCGCTAGTTTGACGATACGTCCCGTTCATGTGCCTTCTTTTCCGCCTCGTACCAGGCATTGGTGCCCATCACCGCCTTGGAGATGAACTGGTCGAAGTAGGGAAGCAGCTGGCCAACATCCCCGGTCTCGGTGCCGAGGCGGAACTCGAAGGCGGCGACCTGATCGCCCTCGCCCAGGAAGGCGATGGAGTAGGTGATGGGCACCCCCGCCTTGTTGGGGTGGTCGTAGAGACCGGCATGCTCGAACACCTGCTCGTCCAGGGCGTTGATCAGCGCGGCGAAGATGGAGCCGTCGTTGGAACTCTCCACCGCGAACCCATCCACCGGCAGCACGCCGCTGCCCTGACGGCTGATGCGCCCCTCGCGATCCATGAGCATGGAGAGGGCGCTCTGGCCCTCACTGACGATGTCGATGCGGACCTTCTGGATGTCGGACTTTTTCATGCGCGCCATTTTAACGGATACGACGGCGTGATGCTTGTCGGCTTGACGTCAATGGCACGGAAAATTTTGTCCCATACCGACAGTGAAACCCGACAGGCCATGTAAATTCAATGAGTTGCCATTAACCCTACAGATAGCGCTGTTTTTACTCCGACTCCCTCACCGCCAGCGGAGAGAAGGGGTGAGTTCCCTGGACAAGCTGGAGTACCTCCCAGGGGCGCCCTGTAGGGCGCCTACCCCTGCGCCTGGCTGTCGAGGTACTCCTCGTAGCTGCCGCTGAAG
>JBFFSW010000084.1:0-6149 GCA_041572195.1 Thiohalomonadaceae bacterium
CCTGCAGGATGAGACTGGCCCCCAGCACCACCCCCGGCAGGCCGCTGTCGAGGATGAAGATCACGAATCGCCGCTCCAGGGTGCTGGAGCGCAGGTGGCGTATGGTGGCCCCCACCCCCAAGGCGACGCTGGCCACCTTGTGGGTGGCCAGGGCCACGGCGAAGGGCAGGCCGAGGAAGATGAGCACTGGCAGCTGCAACAGCCCGGCACCACCGCCGGCGAAGGCTGAGAAGAGGTTGGCGATGAGCGAGGCGAGAAAGAGGAACAACTGGTCCATGGGCGAAAGTGTGATTGGCGTCGGTGGCGGCGGGGCGAACGGTCAGTATACTGTAGCGACGATGATTGACCGCAGTGAAAAGGATTGAGAACTATGCGCCACCACCAACTGATCATGCTCCTGGCCCTGAGCGCCACCACCCTCCCCTCGCAGGCCGCCTTCAAGTGCTGGACCAACGCCGAGGGGGTGACCGAGTGCGGCGACCGCCTGCCGCCGGAGTACGCCCAGCAGGGGAGCCGCACCATCAGCGGCAGCGGGGTCACCCTGGATACCCAGGAGCGGGCCAAGACCCAGGAGGAGCTGGAGGCCGAGCGGGCCGCCGCCGAGGAGAAGAAGCGCCTGGAGACGGAGGCGGCCGATCGGGCCCGCGAGCAGGCCGCCTATGACCGCGTGCTCACCTCCACCTTCACTTCGATCAAGGACATTGAGGATTCACGCCAGCGCAAGCTGACCGCCATCGACGACAGCATCAACCTCAACCGCATCATCATCGGCAGGCTGGAGGAGAAGCTGGCGGGGGAGAGGCGCAAGGCGGCCAACATGGAGATGGCCGGGAACCCGGTCAACCAGACGGTGCTGGACGCCATCGCCAGCTACCAGAAGCAGATCGCCGAGAAGGAGCAGTACATCGTCGGGCAGGAAGAGGAGAAGGTTCGGCTGAACACCGAGTACGACGCCTACGTCGCCCGCTTCAAGGAGATCTCCGGGCAGTAAGCCCCTCAGCCGCGGAACAGCACCGCGCTCAGCGCGCTCCACTGGGCCGCCCAGTTGTCCATGGGGCCGCGCTTGAAGCCGCTGCGCACGAACTGGTGCATGCGCCCCTCGGCCACCGCCAGCAGCAGCCCGGCCATCGCCCCGTGGTCGCTGCCCGCGCTCACCTCACCGCTCAACTCCCCCTCGCGCAGCACCTGCTTGAGCTGGGTCTCCACCCGGTCGAAGAACTGACCGATGCGCAGGCGCAACCGCTCGGTCTCGCCGGTCAGCGCGTCGCCCATGAGGATGCGGCTCATGCCTGGGTTGCGGGCGGCGAAGCCGAGCATCAGCTTGACGATGTTCTCGGCACGCCCGGCGGCCGAACGCTCGTCGGTCATGATGCGGTTGATGAGTCCGAAGACGGTCTCCTCAATGAACTCGATCAGCCCCTCGAACATCTTCGCCTTGCTGGGGAAGTGACGATAGAGGGCCGCCTCGGAGACCCCCACCGCGCGCGCCAGACCGGCGGTGGTGATGCGCTCGCCGGGGCTCTTCTCCAACTCATGGGCCAGGGCCTCGAGGATCTGCTGGCGGCGCGAGGGTTTGCTGTTGTCGCTCATGGGGTTCCTTAGTCGTTCTGAATCAGGGTACCGACGCCCTGGTCGGTGAATATCTCGAGCAGCAGGGCGTGCTCGACGCGGCCGTCGATGATGTGCGCGCTGCGCACCCCGGCCTGCACCGCCTCCAGGGCGCAGCCGATCTTCGGCAGCATGCCGCCGTAGATGGTGCCATCGGCGATCAGCTCATCCACCCGCGCGCTGGTGAGTCCGGTGAGCACCTCGCCCGCCTTGTCCAGCAGGCCGGGGGTGTTGGTGAGCAGGATCAGCTTCTCGGCCCCCAGGCTCTCGGCCAGCTTGCCCGCCACCAGGTCGGCGTTGATGTTGTAGGACTCGCCATCGGCGCCCACCCCCACCGGGGCGATCACCGGGATGAAGTCCCCCTGCTCCAGCATCCGCACCACCTCGCCGTTGATCCGCTCCACCTCGCCGACGTGGCCGATGTCGATGATCTCCGGGGTGTTCATCTCCGGGGCGTTGGCCTTGAACTTGAGCTTGCGCGCCTGGATCAGGCCGCCGTCCTTGCCGGTGAGGCCGACGGCGCGCCCGCCGTGCTGGTTGATGAGGCTGACGATCTCCTTGTTGACCAGGCCGCCGAGCACCATCTCCACCACGTCCATGGTCTCCCGGTCGGTGACCCGCATCCCCTGGACGAAGGTGCTCTCCTTGCCGATCTTCTCCAGCAGCTTGCCGATCTGCGGACCACCACCGTGCACCACCACCGGGTTGATGCCCACCGCCTTGAGCAACACCACGTCGCGGGCGAAGCCCTCCTTGAGTTTCTCGTCGGTCATGGCGTTGCCGCCGTACTTGATCACCACGGTCTTGCCGGCGAAGCGGCGGATATAGGGCAGCGCCTCGCTGAGCACGCGGGCGTTGTTCATGGCGTCGTTCAGATCGAAACTCATTACTTTTGGCCTTCGTTATCTTTTGAATCGGAGGAGCCCAGCTCCTCCAGGCTGATGCCCTGGCTATCCATGAACATCACGTCGGGCAGGTCGGCCTCCAGCGAGTCCTCCTCCGCCTCGGCGGCCTCATCGGCGGCCTCCTCCACGCTGATGCCGCTCTCCGGCGCCGGTTGCGCGCCCAGGTGCAGCTCCCGCGGTCGAATCGGGTGCTTGGCGACGTAACCATCCAGTCCGTGTGCCGCCTTCTGGAACTCACGCAGGCGTAGTGCCGAGGAGTGGGTGCGCTCGTTCTTGAGCGTGGCGATGAAATAGCTCACCAGCCCCTTCAGGTCCGCGTGCAGCAGGCGCGAGAGGAGCACCGAGAAAACCACGGCGATCAGAGCCAGCAGCGCAATCTGGACACCGAAGATGGCGACGAAGCCGAAACGCTCCGCCTCCGGCAGCAGCCCCTGGTAGTCGTTGCGATAGAGCAGCTGCCAGCTGCTACCGCCAATGGGCGCGCTGTGCAGCGGCTCACGCCCCTTGAGCCCGGGGTTACCCATCTCGCCCAGCAACAGCGATGCGCCCGCCACCTGCTGGCGCAGCTCCACCTGCGCCCCGGACGGCACCTGCAGCCAGCTCGGCGGCAGCGCCACATCCAGGGTCAGCTGCAGGTGGGCCAGCAGGGCCTCGCCGTCACGCACCGGGTGGATGATGTCGATGTGCTGGTCCTCGCTGCCGTAGCGGTGCACCTGGGCCAGCGGGTGACCGCCGCTGGCGGCCTGGGCCGCCTGCTCCAGGCAGGCGTAGCCCAGCGCCGGTTTCAGCGCGGGGTCGGGCTCGCTCTGACTGGGGGCCAGCAGGCGCAGGCTGAGGGCGCCGACGAAGTGCTCGCGATACTGCTCCAGCATCTCGCCCAGGCCCGCACGGTCACCCTCTTGCAGGGCGGTGATTAGCTTCTCGTCGGAGGCCACCGTACCCAGCATCTCGTGCAGGGCCGCCAGGCGGCCCTCGATACGCGCCGCGGCGCGCTCGGCCACGGCCACCTGCTTCTGCAGCTGGATGCGATCAGCCTGCGACGCCAGCCGGCCGTAGGCGAGATAACCCGCCGCGGCGGCGGCCAGGGACGAGGCGAGAAACAACATCAGCACCAGTCGGGCGCTGGAAAGGCCGCGCGGCTCGGCGACCGTGGCCTCAGCCTCCTCGTGGGACTCGTCCTTTTTCTTGAACAGCTTCATACCTGCCGCCCCTTCAAGAGACCAAGATGGGATTATCGGAAACGGGGGGAATCAATGGCGACCGGTGTGACCGAAACCGCCCTCACCCCGCTCACTTTCGGAGAACTCCTCGACCAGCTCGAAATCGGCCTGAACCACTGGCACGAACACCATCTGCGCGATGCGTTCACCGACGTTGATAGTAAATGATTCCTTACCCCGGTTCCAACAGGAGACGTAGACCTGGCCCTGATAATCGGAGTCGATCAGACCGACCAGATTGCCCAGCACGATGCCATGCTTGTGGCCCAGCCCGGAACGCGGCAACAGCACCGCCGCAAGCCCCGGATCGGCGATGTGGATGGCCAGCCCGGTGGGGATGAGGGTGGTCTCGCCCGGGGCCAGTTCCAGCGCCTCGTCGACGCAGGCGCGCATATCCAGCCCGGCCGAACCATCGGTGGCGTGCTCGGGCAGGGGGATGGTGTCGCCCAGGCGGGGGTCGAGGACCTTCATCTGAATCTTGCGCATGACGTTCTCTTCTCTTTTTACTTATTAGTCTCGTGGTAACGCGCGGCGATGCGCGCCAGCAGCTCGCGGGCCAGCTCCGTCTTGGGGGCGCGCGGCAGGCTCTCGGCGCCGTCGGCCCAGAACAGCTCCAGGGCGTTCTCCTCGCTGTCGAAGCCGCCACCCTCGGCCCGCGCCCCGACCCAGTTGGCGGCGAGCATGTCCAGGCGTTTGCCCTCCAGCTTGGCGCGGGCGTGGGCCACCAGGTTCTCGGTCTCGGCGGCGAAGCCGACGCAGAAGGGGCGGCCCAGCTCCAGCGCGGCCACCTCGGCGAGGATATCCGGGTTGCGCAGCAACTCCAGCCGCATCGAGTCGGCGCCCTTCTTGATCTTCTCCGCGCCCACCGCCGCCGGACGGTAGTCGGCCACCGCCGCGGTGGCGATGAAGATGGCCCCCGGCGAGGCCAGCACCGCCTCGCGCATCTGCTCGGCGCTCTCCACATCCACCCGCTCCACCCCTGCCGGGGTGGGCAGGGAGACGGGACCGGCCACCAGACGCACCCGTGCACCCAGCTCGGCGGCGGCGGCGGCGCAGGCAAAGCCCATCCTGCCCGAGCTGTGGTTGCTGATGAAGCGCACCGGGTCCAGCCCCTCGCGGGTGGGCCCGGCGGTGATGGTCACCGCCACCCCATCCAGCGACCGCCCACGCGGAGTCAGGGCCTCGGCCAGCAACGCCAGCAGCTGCTCCGGCTCCAGCATCCGCCCCGGTCCCTGGTCGCCGCAGGCCTGCTCCCCCTCGGCGGGGCCGCAGAGGGTGACCCCACGCCGCGCCAGCCGGGCGGCGTTGTCGACGGTCGCGGGGTGGCGCCACATCGCCTGATTCATCGCCGGGGCCAGATAAAGCGGCGCCTCGGAGGCCAGGCAGAGGGTGGTGAGCAGGTCGTCGGCCATACCCGCGGCCAGACGCGCCATCAGGTCGGCGCTGGCCGGGGCGATGAGGATGGCATCGGCCCAGCGGGCCAGCTCGATGTGGCCCATGGCCGCCTCGTGCGCCTCGTCGAACAGCTCGCAACGCACCGGATTGCCGGAGAGGGCCTGCAGGGTCATGGGGGTGATGAACTCGCGCGCCGCGCGGGTCATCACCACCTGCACTTCCGCGCCGGACCCGCGCAACAGGCGCACCAGCACCGCCGCCTTATAGGCGGCGATACCGCCGCTGACGCCCAGCAGCACCCGTTTTCCCTTCAGCGCATCGTTCATGGCCGGGAAGTCTATCAAATAAGGTAGGTCTATGGTCCATGGACTACACTTGTCATCGAAGGACTACAGCCGAGACAGGGAGGTATCGATGGCGATCCGCGACTGGCCCGAGGGGGAGCGCCCCCGTGAGAAGCTACTCAGGTTCGGCCCGCACACCCTCTCCGACGCCGAGCTGCTGGCGATCTTCCTGCGCACCGGCATCCCCGGCAAGAGCGCGGTGGAACTGGCCCGCGAGCTGCTGGCCGACTTCGGCGGCCTGCGACCCCTGCTCGATGCCGACCACGCCGCCTTCTGCCGCGGCAAGGGGCTGGGCAGCGCCAAGTACGCCCAGCTGCAGGCCACCCTGGAGCTCTCCCGCCGCCACCTGTTCGAGACCCTGGAGCGCGGCGACGCCCTCAGCTCCCCCCAGCACACCCGCGACTACCTCCGCGCCCAGCTGCGCGACCGCCGCCGCGAGGTGTTCGCCTGCCTGTTCCTCGACAACCGCCACCGGGTACTGGCCTACGAGGAGCTCTTCTTCGGCACCATCGACGGCGCCGGGGTGCACCCGCGCGAGGTGGTGCTCCGCGCCCTGGAGCTGAACGCGGCGGCGCTGATCGACGCCCACCACCACCCCTCGGGGGTGGCCGAGCCCAGCGCCGCCGACGAGGCCATCACCCGACGCATCCGCGAGGCGCTGCAACTGGTGGAGATCC
>JBFFSW010000085.1:0-6056 GCA_041572195.1 Thiohalomonadaceae bacterium
AGAAGTCGATATCGAAATCGGGCATGGAGACACGTTCGGGGTTCAAAAATCGCTCGAACAGCAGGTCGTATTCCAGCGGGTCGAGGTCGGTGATCAGCAGCGCATAGGCCACCAGCGAACCGGCGCCGGAGCCGCGCCCCGGGCCCACCGGCACGCCGTTGTTCTTGGCCCACTTGATGAAGTCGGCGACGATCAAAAAGTAGCCGGGGAAGCCCATCTGCAGGATCACGTCCAACTCGATGTAGAGACGCTCCCAGTAGGGCTTGGAGTTCTCCTCGAAGTCGGCGGCATCCGGATCGAAGAGGCGTGCCAGGCGGTACCTGAGCCCCTCCTCCGAGGCGTGGCGGAAGTACTGGTCCTCGGTCATCCCCTCGGGGATGGGGCTGGTGGGCAGGAAGTAGGTACCCAGCTGCAGCTCGACGTTGCAGCGCTTGGTGATCTCCAGCGTGTTCTCCAGCGCCTCGGGGATGTCGGCGAACAGCTCGGCCATCTCCTCGGGGCTCTTGAGGTACTGCTGCGGCGAGTAGGCGCGCGAGCGGCGCGGGTCGTCCAGGGTGCGGCCATCGTGGATGCAGACCCGCACCTCGTGGGCCTCGAAGTCGTCGGGGCTGAGGAAGCGGGTGTCGTTGGTGGCCACCACCGGCACCTGCATCATGGCCGCCAGCGCCACCGCCGCGTGCAGGTAGTTCTCCTCGCCGGGGCGTCCGGTGCGTTGCAGCTCCAGGTAGTAGCCGTCGCCGAACAGGCGCAGCCAGTTGGTCAGGCGCTCGGCCGCCTCATCGCGGTTGCCCGCCAGCAGGGCGCGGCCCACGTCCCCCTCGCGGGCGCCGGAAAGGGCGATCAGCCCCTCGCAGGAGCCGGGGGTAAGCCACTCGCGATAGAGATGGGGTACCCCGCGGCGCTGTCCCTTCTGGTAACCGCGGGAGATGAGGCGGCTGAGGTTGAGATAGCCCCCCTTGTCCTTGCACAGCAGGGTGAGGCGGCTGGCGGGCTCATCCTCCCCCTCGTGGATCCAGACATCGCAGCCGATGATGGGCTTGATCCCCGCGCCCATGGTGGCGCGGTAGAACTTCACCAGGGCGAAGAGGTTGCTCTGGTCGGTAAGCGCCACCGCCGGCATGCCCGCATCGGCCACTGCCTTGACCAGCGGCTTGATGCGGATCAGGCCGTCGACCAGCGAGTACTCGGTGTGCAGGCGGAGGTGAACGAAGGGTGGTGTCATGGTGGCGACAGTGTCCCTTCTTCCCCCCGCTCTTTCAACCTTGACTATCGCAGCGAGATCACCTCCGGCCTCGCCTGGGCGTACTGCGGCATGGTCATGCCGAAGTCGGCGTTGATATAGGTGGGGTCGGCCACCGTATAACGCTCGCCGCGATGCTCCAGCGAGTCCCCCGACTGGCGCTGGCTGAAGCGCACCGCGGCGGCCACGTGGCCCGGGTAGTTGAGGCCGACCACCTCCAGATGCAGCAGCTCGCGCACCAGCCAGGCAAAGATCACCGCGCGGTCCTCACAGTCCGAATAGGGAAAGCGCAGGGTCTCCTCGGCGAAGAGGTAGTTCTCGTAGCCGAACTGCTCATCGTCGGTGCGATAGTCGAAGGCGGTCTGCACGAAGCGCAGCAGCAGATTGACCGCCTCCGGCTCGGGGCGCCCCTCCACCAGTGGTCGCAGCTGCTCCAGCAGCCCGGCGCCCGCGCCGCCCACATCGGAACGGAAATACCACTCCAGGTCCATCTGCGGATAGCTGTCGAGGAACTCAGTGGTGTGGCGGTCATAACGCGCCTTGATGGCGTAGTCGCGCCCCTTGAAGCGGAAGCCGAGGTCACGCTCCTGGTAGTCGCCGCGGCTCTTCAGCGCCCGCGCCAGGGCCATGTCCAGGCGCCGCTCGGCCCCCGGATACTTACCGTTATAGCTGTAGACCTGCCCCAACGAGCCGCGCTCACCCGCGGCGCGGATCACGTAGTAGCGCTTGCCGTCGAAGGTGAGATAGGGGGTGTCGTAAAGCTTCTGCCGGCTGGGCAGGAAGAGGTGAATGCGTCCCGACTCCAGATAGCCGACCCGCGAGGCGAAACCGGATTTGGCCAGCAGGAACCACTCGAGCAGGGTGCGGCTGTTGGCGTTACGCGGGTGCAACTGGGCGGAGACGCCGCGTACCAGCTGCACATAGGCCCAGTCGTTGAGGGCCAACGGCCCGCGCAGCCCCTCCAACTGACTAAGCAGCGGCTTATAGTCGGCACCGCTCAGCGCCGCCCAGTGATCGGCAATGGCGCCATCGGCGGGCCGCCCCTCGAAGCGACGCGCCAGCTTTGGGTCGTAGGCCAGATCCAGGTCGTGGCCGAGGAAGGCGAGCTTGAGCCGCTCACCCCCCGACGGTACGGGGGCGACCGGTGCCAACGGCGGCGGTGGCGGCGGCTCGGGGAGGACGATGGGTTTCAGCTCGGGCTCGGCGATAGGCTCGGGGGCCGGTTGCGGCGCGGGCAACGGTTGCGGAGCCGGTTCGGGCAGCTTGGGCATCACCACCGGCTTGGGCTGGGTGTCACGCACCAGGCCGTGGTAGACACGCATCTCCTCCCACTGGGTCTTGAGGAAGTCGCTGAAGGCGCGGTCGCGCTCCTCCAGATAGCCCTGAAAGGCGCTCCGCTGCTCACGCATATAGCGCTCGAACTCACTCTCGGCCCACGCGGCGTTCGCCCCCAGGACCATGGCGATGGCCGTCGCCGCTCTCCACTGCCTCATCTCACACCCCCCATACAAAAAGAGCCGGCACAGGGCCGGCTCCCGAATCGCCTGAATCGATGCTTACTGCCCCTGCTGACGACGGAACTCGGCAATCTCCTTGGCCAGCTCGTCATAGCCCTTCTGGGCACGGAACTGCTGCCAGGCGGCACGCTCGTTGTTCATGCTGGTCTTGAGGGCGGTCTCGGTGATGGCATCCACATCCTCGGGGTTGAGGCCGACGATGACGTAGGTGGTGCCGTTGGGGCTGACGCGGGTGCGCAGGGTCTTCACCCCGATCAGGGTCTGGTCGGTGATCTGCTTGGAGGTGGAGGTGACGGCCTGATCGACGGTCTCCTCGTCACCGGCGCCGGTGGTCTCCAGATAGGCCTTGGTGAGGTTCTCGACGTGCACCTTCATGCGCTGGGCCAGGTCGACGCGGGCATCGAGCTGCGCCTTCTGACGGGCCAGGCTCGGCACCTTGGACTTGTGGCTGCCGACACCGGCCAGTTCCACCCCTTCCATGCTACCGGAGCAGACCCACTCGGGGGCGACGGCGCCGGCGGCGTCGGGCCAGGTGCACTGGTCGACGACAACCGGACCAGCCTGCTCATCGGGCTTGGTCTCTTTATCGGTGCAGGCCCCCAGCAGCATGCTGACGCCGACGGCCATGATCATACTCGTCTTTTTCATTGGTCCTCTCCCTTGGGCTACTCGTTAAATATTGTTTGTGACAGAATGGCCCAGCATCCAATAAAGGTCAATTACAAGGACTATCGCCATGTATAGGACCCTCTTCAGCGGCCTTCTCCTGTTGTTCATTCTCAGCGGCTGCCAGGACACCACCCGCCCCGAGACGCGGCTCGACGCCCGTCCCGACTGGATCGACAACCCCGGCGAGGGGGCCGTCGCCTCCGCCGCCACCCATGCCGACGGCCGTCACGCCCAGGAGGAGCTGGCCATCAGCCGCGCCCGCACCCGCCTGGCCGCCCGCTACGGGGTCTCGCTGGAGAACGTACTCACCATGCGCGAGAAGGCGGAGAACGACAGCTACACCGTCCGCTCCGAGAGCCACACCCGACAGGTGATCAGCCACCGGGAACTCAAGACCCATGTACGGGCCATCTGGCGCGACCCCGTTCGCGACGTGATCTGGGCCTGGGTCTATCCGCTGGAGTAGCTTCGCTACCCCTCGCTGCCCAATAGACCGCGGTACTTGGGCATTCGTTCCCTCACCTTGACGATATAGTTGCGCGTCTCCTTATACGGCAGGTGCGCGCGCAGGTATTCGAACACCCGCTCCGGGCTCATGCCGTTGATCCGCGCCAGCGCCTCGCCCTTGCTGCGGCTGGAGCCGCCGAAGGTGCGATAGATATTGCCCGCTCCTGTGTTGTAGGCGGCCACCGTGCACCACCAGCGCGACTGCGGGTCCTTGATCCCGTCCAGGTAGTCGACGTAGATCTTGTTCAGATAGGCGGCCCCCAGCTCGATGTTGTTGCGCGGGTCGTAGAGGTAGCGGTCGCTGAGGATGCGGTCCTTCTTGTAGACGTGCCGATAGGCGTCGCGGGCGCCGGAGGTGGGCACCAGCTGCATCAGGCCGAAGGCGGGCACCGGCGAGCGGGCGGTGGGATTGAAGAAGCTCTCGGTCTCGATCACCGCCAGCACCAGTTCGGGACTCACCTGCATCCGCCGTGACTGCGAGCGCACCTCGGGCAGGAACTTCTCGGCGCGCACGCGGATGTGGTCCGGCACCAGCTCGAACTCACCACGGATAACCAGCCGCTCGCCACCATCCTCGCCACGCACCCGGCGGGTACCGGCCCGCTCGGCCACCGTGCGGGCAAAGGCGGCGATCTGCTCATCACTGAGACTGCCACCACCGGGGGTGGCCACCTGCCCGGCCAGCAGCGGCGCCCCCCTCTCATCCCCCTCGGGACGCTGTGGGCTGCGGGCGATATCGATGATGGAGCGCTCGTCAGGAGGACGGCGCACGGTACGTTCCACCGCCTGCGCCAGGCGATCACGCACCGCCCGCGGGTCGTCCAGCTCGCCCCCCTCCAGCGCCAGCTCCACCCGCACCCGGCCGCGCTCGAAGTCGATGACGCTACGCTCGCGCAGGCGGTTGTCGTACTCCACCCAGCGGCGCTTGTCGGGCACCAGCGCCTCACGCCCGCCCCACACCTGGGCGGCGGCGGCACGATAGTCGGCGAAGGCCTGTTTCAGCTCCGCCTGGTAGCGGGCGAAACCCTCGTCGATATCGGCGCTGTAGCGGGCGTACTCCCGATGGCGCGCCTCGAAGGCGTCGTCCTGCTGGCGCTGATACTCCTCGAAGCTCTGCGCCGCCGCGCCCAGGCTCGCCAGCATCAAGCTCACCATGATTAGCCATTTCGACATCGCAATTTCCCCACTACACCGATGGTTGAAATAATTCCTGACTGCACTACTCTGGTATTGCGTCTTCCGTGTTTACAGCGGCCGGGCAGTAGCTCTCACACGGCGATGACATGAGTGAATCGTACAACAAGCCACTTCAATGGAGGACTCATTCCATGGCTAAGAAGTTCCACGATACCCCGATGCTGGACCAGCTGGAGAGCGGCCCGTGGCCGAGCTTCGTGACCGGCCTCAAACGCCTGGCCCAGGATAACGACATGATGGTTGACCTGATGGGTCAGCTGGAAACCTCATACGAAACCCGCAAGGGCTACTGGAAGGGAGGCACGGTTGGCGTCATCGGCTACGGCGGCGGCGTCATCCCGCGCTTCACCGAGCTGCTCGACGGCAACAAGAAGCCGATGTTCCCCGACGCGGCCGAGTTCCACACCCTGCGCATCATGCCCCCGGCGGGCATGCACTACGACACCGCCACCCTGCGCAAATTCTGCGACATCTGGGAGAAGTACGGCTCCGGCCTCATCGCCTTCCACGGCCAGTCCGGCGACATTATGTTCCAGGGCTGTACCACGCAGAACGTGCAGCCTGCGTTCGACGAGCTGAATGAGATGGGCTTCGACCTCGGCGGCGCTGGCCCCGCGGTGCGTACCGGCATGTCCTGCGTCGGCGCGGCCCGCTGCGAGCAGTCCTGCATCGACGAGCAGCGCACCCACCGCACCCTGGTCAACGCCTTCCTCGACGACATGCACCGCCCCGCTCTGCCCTACAAGTTCAAGTTCAAGGTCTCGGGCTGCCCCAATGACTGCGTGGCGGCCATCGCCCGGTCCGACTGCTCGATCATCGGCACCTGGCGGGACGACATCCGGATCAACCAGGATGAAGTCAAAGCCTACGCCGACGCCGGCCTCGACATCGACAAGTTTGTTGTGGGCCTCTGCCCGACCGGCTGC
>JBFFSW010000086.1:0-6033 GCA_041572195.1 Thiohalomonadaceae bacterium
AATCGTTATGGTCATATAACAGTTTTGCATATGTATAAAAAACGAAATCGGCGCAGAATCCTGCGCCGATAAGTTATACAACCTTTTGTTTGTTCTGCTGTTTTATCTTGTATTCCTGAAGCAGTTCGTGACGCTCGATAATGCGTTTTCGAGTCCGTTCAAGCAGCCTTTCCGCATAATGGTGCAGCTCGGAAAAGGTCAGCTCGTCGGGGTTGTCCCGCCACCGCTGAAGCTCCTGATGGAACTGGCGCAGGGCCTGTGCCCGGGCCTGGTCCGCACCGAGGGTGAAGTGAGTGAGTCGTTGCAGCAACGGCTCGCCAGACACCGGCTCGTCATTGCGGCCCAGGGTGTAGAAGAAGGCCTCGGCGCTGAGTTGCAGGGCATTGCCCAGCGCCTCGGCCGCCTCCTCATACTTGCCCTTGCTGAAGAAGGCCTTGCGCAGCTTGTTTTCATAGGCGGCATCCATCAGCAGCTTGAGCGGTGTCGGCAGCTGGGTGCCGGCGCACTCACCGATACCAACCGACTGGATGCTGAAGACGGCGGTGTCACCATGATCGCGCAGCAGCGACGGCAGCTCGAAGCGGTTGACCTGAACCAGGTCAGCGAGCAGTTCATCGAAGTACCCCCCCTCACGGCCATGGACCCAGTCAGTGAAGCCCTGGCCGTTACCGCCATCACGAAAGGCTTGTTCAATACGGGCCACGGCCTGGGCGGTGCGCGCGGCGGGAATCTCGGGGCCACTGAGTGCAAGCCGCGTATTACCGCCGCCCAATCGCAGCGCGTAACTCGGCACCAGGCGATTGAAGTGTCGACGCCCCTTGCCGATCAGTCCGATATCGGCCAGCTCCGCCGATGCGCAACCGTTCAGGCAGCCGTTGACCCTGATGCTCAGATCCGACTCGCCGCCATTGAGTAGAGGCGCGATGCGATGAGATGCGGTAACCCCCAGCTGGCAGCTGTGGGTGCCGGGGCAGGCGACGACATCATCACCGCGCTGTGGTATGCCCAGCTTAATGACGGAGAGCTGATTGCGCAGACTCTCCAGGTCAGCCTCAGGGACACCCGGGATGAGCAGGTTCTGGCGCTGGCTGATGCGCAGATCCTCCAGACCGTATTCACCGAGCACGGTGTAGAGGCGACGAAGCTGCAGCGCATTCAGCTGGCCGGATGGGACGCTGATGGGCAGGGTCCAGAGTCCCGGCTGCCGTTGCGCCAGCGGCGCACGAAGCGCCCGGTCCGCGTACTGCTCGGGGCCATCCTCGACGGCGCGCCAGACACCGCCGCTTTCGGGCGCGGCCTCGAAGGCGGCAAGGGTTCGCTTGAGTGCGTGCTGGAACTCTTCGCGTAGCCCCTCTATGCCAAAGCGTTCGACGAGAAATTTGCTGCGCGAGCGCATCTTGCGCTTGCGATCCGAGTGACGGTCATGCACCGCGAGGATCGCCTCGATGGCTGGCAACAGCTCCCCCTCGGGGATGAAGTCGAGTAGCAGCTGCCCCTCGCGTGGTTTGCTGCCCAGGCCGCCACCGACCCACAGGCGGAAGCCGGGCTGGCCGTCACGCTCGCTGGCGATCACCCCCAGGTCCTGGAAGCGACCCATGGCGCAGTCGGCGGCGCAGGCGGAAAAGGCCATCTTGAACTTGCGTGGCAGAGACTGGGTCTGCGGGCTGCGTACAAAGTGGCTGGCGGCCTGCTCGATGTGTTGCTGAATATCCGTGCGGCTGTGGGGGCAGTCGCCGGCCAGCGGGCAGGCGGTGATGTTACGCACCGTGTTGCCGCCGGCCTCGCGGGTGGCGATCCCGTAGCTTCCCAGGAGCCGTTGCAGGGCACCGCTCTGGGCTATCGGCACGTCATGAAACTGGATGTTCTGACGTGTGCTCAGGTGCAGGGTCGAGCCCTCGGAGTAACGCTCCAGCGCCTCGGCATAGCCGATCAATTGTTCGCGTCGCAGGTGTCCCCCCGGCAGTTTGCTGCGCACCATGCACAGGCCTTCCTGACGTTGGGCATAGACGCCAAGAAGCAGGCGCTCGGCGATGAAGGCGTGCGCCTGCTCGGGGCTCTGCGATTCATTATCGAGATGGCTTGCGAGCAGTGTGTCGTAGCGATCGTAATCGCTGGGGTCAATAAGCGGGTTCATGTCGTAATCCTCGGCATAAGCGGGTTTTTCTCTGATCAGCCGCTACGGGCCTGACGGGCGTGGAGACCGCACTCCTTGTGACCCTCCTCCTCCCACCACCAGCGCCCGTTGCGCTCATGCTGGTTGGGCAGGACCGCACGGGTGCAGGGCTCGCAGCCGATGCTGATGTAGCCGCGCTCATGCAAGGGGTTGTAGGGCACCTCATGCTCGCGGATGTACTCCCACACCCGCCGGGAACTCCAGTTGGCCAGCGGGTTGAACTTGAGCAGCTGCTCACCTCGACCACTGAAGGCCGGGTCGACCTCAACCACTTCAAGGCCGCCGCGGGTGCTCTCGCTCTGGTCGCGGCGCTGACCGGTGACCCAGGCATCCAGGGTGGCCAGTTTTTTCCTCAGTGGGCGGACCTTGCGTGCCTGGCAGCACTCCTGATGGCCGTCCTCGTAGAAGCTGAACAGCCCTTTGTCACTGCTCAGTGCGGTGACCTCTCCGGCATCGGGAAATGTCACCTCGATGGCAATGCCATAGCGCTCGCGCACCTGCTCCAGCAGGCGATAGGTCTCGGGGTGAAGGCGCCCGGTATCCAGAGTAAAGACCCGGTAGGGGAGCCCGGTGCGGGCGGCCATGTCGATGAGCACCACATCCTCAGCGCCGCTGAAGGAGATGGCCACCTCCTGATCGCAGCAGCGAAGGGCCTGGGAGAGGATGGCCTGTGGCGTGGCGTTGGCCAGTTCACGTGCCAGCGTGCGCACGGAATTGACGTTAAAGGGGTGGATACTGGATGGGCTCATGCTGCTGTCCTCGGTGATAGGCGTGAATTGGGCTACGCCGACGCTTGAACAGTAGCAACGATTTTTTATTCCAAAAAAGAATTATTAATTCTAATTAAAGATTTATCAGCTATTAATAAGGGGAAAGGGGGTGAACATGAAACTGCAGCAGCTGCGTTACATCTGGGAGGTTAGTCGCAATAACCTCAACATTACCGCTACGGCGGAGAGCCTCTATACCTCGCAGCCGGGGGTGAGCAAACAGGTGCGCCTGCTGGAGGAGGAGCTGGGGGTACAGATCTTCGGTCGTAGCGGTAAGCATCTGACTCACGTCACCCCGGCCGGGCAGGCGATCATCGAACTGGCCGGGGAGATCCTCGGTGAGGTGAGTAACATTCGCCAGGTGGCCCAGGAGTTCAGTGATGAGCGCAAGGGAACCCTGAGCATCGCCACCACCCATACCCAGGCCCGCTACGCACTGCCGCCGGTGCTGCGGAGTTTTATCCGTGAATATCCCGAGGTGCGCCTGGATATGCAGCAGGGGACGCCCATGCAGATCGCCGAGCTGGCGGCCGAGGGCAAGGTGGATATGGCCATCGCCACCGAGGCGATGGAGCACTTTGAAGACCTGGTCATGCTCCCCTGCTACCACTGGAACCGCTGCGTGGTGGTTCCGTGCGACCATCCCCTGCGGGAGGTCCAGCCGCTGACTCTTGAGGCGGTGGCCGAGTACCCCATCGTGACCTATGTGTTTGGATTTACCGGTCGCTCGTTGCTGGACCGGGCCTTTGAGGCGCGAGGGCTGGAACCCAATGTGGTCTTCACCGCCACCGATGCGGACGTGATCAAGACCTACGTCGGCCTGGGCATGGGGGTGGGAATCATCGCCAAGATGGCCTTCGACCCGGTGGTGGACACCCAGCTCTGCGCGCTGGATGCCTCACACCTGTTCCACTCCAGCACCACCAAGATCGGGCTGCGTCGTGGAATATACCTTCGTGGTTACATGTATGACTTCATTGAACGCCTGGCGCCACATCTCCACCGGGACAAGGTGGAAGAGGCGCTCAAGCTGCGCGACCCGGCGGCGCTGGCGAAGCTGTTCAAGGGGGATGAGCTGAAGGTCTACTGAGGGGCGGGGCGGCTGTGCTTGCCTGCCAGCCACTTGATCAGCGGCAGCCACTGGCGCAGGTCCTTCTCCACCCGTGAGGGGGCCAGCTCGAAGATGCTCAGACCACGCTCGGCGGCGAACACATAGTTCTGGCTGTCGCGCAGGGCGGTGATTACCGGTACGTCCAGCTTGCGCAGGAACTGCTGCAGGGCGGCATAGCCGCGGGTATTTTCGCGCACCCGGTTGGCCACCACCGCCACCTTCACCTTCTGCTTGGTTACCCGGCCGATCTTCATCAACTCCACCACGAAGCGGGCGCAGGCGCGGATATCCATGCTTGAGGGCAGCACCGGCACCAGCACCGTCTGCGCCAGCTTGAGGCGATCCTTGAGCTGCTTCTCATGCAGCGCCGCCGGGGCGTCGAAGATGAGGGCTCCGGCGGAGTGCGGCAGCAGCACCCTGCAGTCATCCTCCTTCATGGCGCAGCCATGGATCTCCGGACGCTCCGCGGGGCGGACCGCCAGCCAGTCCAGGGCGCTCTGCTGCGGGTCCAGGTCGGCCAGCGCCACCGGCTCGCCCTTGATGGCGTAGAAACCGGCCAGATTGGTGGCCAGGGTGGATTTGCCGCAGCCCCCCTTGGGGTTGAGGACCATGATGCGACGCATGGCGATTTCCCTATAACTCATGGGTGATGTTGAAGGGTAAACGAAAAGGGCCGCCACGGAAAACCGTGGCGGCCCTTTCGTTTCAGCTAGCGACTAAGGCTTAGTGGCTGGCGCTGATGCTACGGCCGTTGAGCGGCTGCACCGGGCGGGTGCTCTTGGGGAACAGGGCGGTGAAGGCGGCGACCTGCTCGGCGGAGACCGAGACCGGGTTCTGCAGCACCAGCCAGTTCACGCCCTCGCTGCAGGGCGGGGTGGTGAGGGAGCCGGAGTAGTTGTAGTAGGCGGCGTTCTCGGGCAGGAAGCCGGTCAGGTCGACCTTGGCGGCATCACCCTCGAGGTAGACCTCGTCACCGTTGTGCTTGGGCATCTGCGCCCACAGCGGGGCCAGCACGGCGTTCTCGGCGCCCTCGTTCAGCATCACGCCGACCACGCCCAGCTGACCGTCGTCGGCCTTGTGCACCAGGTGGGCGACCATGTCGGCGGCCTGGCCGTCGATGGTGTGCTCGCTGGGGCTGTGGAAGTGGAACTGCAGCAGCTGGTAGGTCTTGCCGTTGAGGCTCATGGAGCTGCCGGGCTCGAAGCTGACCTTGATGGTGTGGCCGTTGTTGACCATCTCATCGGCGGCGGCGTTGGCGTAGTCGAAGCTGATCGCCTCCAGGTCGCCGCTCTGGGCGTCGCTGATGTCGATCGGGGACTGGCTCTTGCCATCCTTACAGACGGCGTACTCACTCTTCAGGTCGCCCCAGTGGATGGGGGCGCCGGCGCCCTCGTAGCTCCAGTGAACCTCATGGCCGTGGCCGTGATCGGCGGCGTGGGCGGCGAAGGGCATGGCGGCGGCAAGGGCGATACCGCCGATAGCCAGGCGAACAGTCTTCTTAAGCATGTATGTTGACCCCCTAGTCATAATCTTATTGTGTGGTGTTGGTAAAACACTGCGATTATTAGCCCATGGAGTCTTAAGCGGGGATGAATTAAGCCATCAAAAGATTTACACGGACATTCTCACGAGGAATGTATTAGGTCTCAATCCCCAGCTCATCCCAGATCGCATCCACCCGCGCTTTCACCGCCTCATCCATGACGATGGGCACGCCCCACTCGCGGTCGGTCTCGCCGGGCCACTTGTTGGTGGCGTCCATGCCCATCTTCGAGCCCAGGCCGGAGACCGGTGAGGCGAAGTCGAGGTAGTCGATGGGGGTGTTCTCGATCAGTACGGTGTCGCGGGCCGGGTCCATGCGGGTGGTGATGGCCCAGATGACATCGTTCCAGTCGCGGGTGTTCACATCGTCATCGACGACGATGACGAACTTGGTGTACATGAACTGGCGCAGGAAGGACCACACCCCCATCATCACC
>JBFFSW010000087.1:0-6027 GCA_041572195.1 Thiohalomonadaceae bacterium
GATCAGCAGCGACTGCACCCCCACCGCGTAGAGCTGGCGGATGACCAGGAACCAGCGGCGCCGCGGCAGCAGGCTGAGCTGACCGGCAAGGATGGCGAAGAAGAGGATATTGGCCCGCCCCAGGCGCTCGAAGGCGGTGAGGCTGCGGTGCCCCAGGGCCTGCATGCGTTGCAGCAATCCGTCCATTAGCGCGCCCTCCCCTCGTGCCCCTCATAACCGGCCAGCAGGTCATCACGATAGCCATCGGCGGGATAGTGGAAGGGCACCGGGCCGTCCGGCTCGCCCTTGAGGAACTGCTGCGCCCACTCCGAGTCGGAGCGGTCCAGCTCCTCGGGGGTGCCGTGACCCACCACCTTGCCGTTGGAGAGCAGGTAGATGTAGTCGGCGATGGCGGCGGTCTCGGCCACGTCATGGGAGACGATGATGGAGGTGAGTTCCAGGGCATCGTTGAGGGTGCGGATCAACTTCACCAGCACGCCCATGGAGATGGGGTCCTGACCGGTGAAGGGCTCGTCGTACATGATCATCATCGGGTCCAGGGCGATGGCGCGGGCCAGCGCCACGCGTCGGGCCATGCCGCCGGAGAGTTCCGAGGGCATCAGCGCGCGGGCGCCGCGCAGCCCCACCGCCTCCAGCTTCATCAGCACCAGGTCGCGGACCATGGACTCGGGCAGGTCGGTGTGCTCGCGCAGCGGGAAGGCGACGTTGTCGAAGACGTTGATGTCGGTGAGCAGGGCGCCGGACTGGAACAGCATGCCCATGCGCTTGCGCAGCTGGTAGAGGCGGCCGCGGGAGAGCTCCGCCACCGACTCGCCGTCCACCTCAATGGAACCGGCCTCGGGGCGCAACTGGCCGCCGATGAGGCGCAGCAGGGTGGTCTTGCCGGTGCCCGAGGGGCCCATGATGGCGGTCACCTTGCCGCGCGGGATATCCAGGTCCACGCCGTCGAAGATGGGCCGCTCGCCGCGGGCGAAGTGCAGGCCGCGGATACGCACCAGAATGTCGTCGTTGCTCGTCATTATTATTTATTGATTCTCTGTACCGGCGTCGTCCCTAACGCAATCCGTGGAGTTTCAGCCATTGCTAATGTTGGGTCAAGGGCTTACCACACCCCCAACAGCCCAGCGATCTGCTGCGCCGCCTCCAGGGTGGCGATATCGGGGGCGGCCTCCCCCTCCCCCTCGATCACCAGCAGGGCCGTCCCCTCCCCCTCCACCAGCGCCTCGATGGCGCGGCGCAGGGCCATGGGCTCGAGCGGACCGCGCAGGCGGCTCACCGCGGGGACGGTACCATCGACGCCGCGCACCTCACCACCCTCTTCGCGAAAGAGGGCGAAGTCGTCGTCCAGCTCCTCCAGCCCCTCGGGCTCTTCACCCTCGGGCAGCAGCAGGGCGCGAAAGCGGTTAGCGTAGAAGTCCAGGCGCCACTCCTCGGGCATTCCCTCGGGGTAGTAGACGCCCAGCCACTGGGGGTGGTTCAGGCCGTAGGCGGCGATATACAGTTCACGCATGGCACTCGGGGCGGCTACAATGGCCGCATCGTCATTTATTGATAGGGTACCGGCCCATGGGCGAAGTCGTCGCCTTCAAGCGCCCCTCGCTGAAGGAGAAACACAAGGGCAAGAGCCTGTGCAAGAGCGGCTTCCACAAGTGGGAGGCGCTCAAGGATCGCCCCTTCGACGTCAAGCAGGGGCGGCTGGTCACCGTCTACCGCTGCAAGCGCTGCGGGGTGACCCGCAACAAGGCCGAATAGCTTGATCGGCCAATATTAGCGCACGATAATACGCCATTACGCCCATCGGGCACAGGACAGACTCAAGGCAAGGAACCCCGCGTGTCGCGACTTCCCCTACTTCTCATCACCCTCATGCTGCTGGCTGGCTGCGCCGCCTCGCCCGAGCGCCCGCACAACGAGCAGGACCCCTGGGAGGGGATGAACCGCCGCATCCACGCCTTCAACGACGCCTTCGACCGTCACCTGCTCAAGCCGGTGGCGGAGGGCTACAAGGCCGTCACCCCCGACCCGGTGGAACGCTCGGTCACCAACTTCTTCTCCAACCTCGATGACCTGACCGTGGTCCTCAACGACCTGTTGCAGGGCAAGCTGGGCCAGGCAGCGATGGACTTCAGCCGCTTCACCTGGAACACCACCGTGGGCATCGGCGGGCTCTTCGATGTCGCCTCACACATGGACCTGCCCAAGCACGACGAGGACTTCGGCCAGACCCTGGGGGTGTGGGGCTTCGAGCCCGGCCCCTACGTGGTGCTCCCCTTCCTCGGCCCCAGCACCCTGCGCGACACCGCCAGCCTGCCGGTGGACTGGTACAGCGACGCGCTGTGGCTGGGCATCGACGACGAGCCCACCTACTGGGGGGCCTACGCCCTGCGCACCGTCGACACCCGCGCCGGGCTGCTGCGCGCCTCGCGGATTATGGATCAGGCGGCCCTCGACCCCTACGCCTTCCTGCGCGACGCCTACCTGCAGCAACGCAAGAGCCTGGTCTACGACGGTGAACCGCCGATGGAAGAGGACCTCTTCGACGACATGTTCCTCGATCAGTAAGCCGCCCTCGCCTTGCAATCGGGCCCCGCGCCCGATTTAATGCCCCCATTCAAGCCCATCCATACCCCCTAAGGAGTCCCTTGCTCGGCCTCGCAACCCTGGCCATCGTCGCCGGTTTCATCCTTCTGGTCTGGGGCGCCGACCGATTCGTCCTCGGCGCCTCGGCCACCGCCCGCAACCTGGGCGTCTCGCCGCTGATCATCGGTCTGACCATCGTCGGCTTCGGCACCTCCGCCCCGGAGATGCTGGTCTCGGCCATGGCCGCCGCCAACGGCAACCCGGCGATGGGGGTGGGCAACGCCCTGGGCTCCAACATCACCAACGTCGGCCTGGTGCTGGGGATCACCGCGCTGATCGTGCCGCTCTCGGTCCACTCCAGCCTGCTCAAGCGCGAGTTCCCGCTGCTGCTGGCGGTGATGGGCGTGAGTCTGGTGCTGCTCTGGGACGGCCACATGGGTTTCAACGACGGCCTGGTGCTGCTGGTCGGCATGGGCTTGATGGTGGCCTGGATGGTGCACCTGGGGCTGAGCCAGCGCCGTAGCGAGGCGGCCGGGGTGCCGGGGGTGGAGCACGACCCGATGGAGGACGAGTTCGCCGAGGAGATCCCCGCGCACATGCCCATGGGCAAGGCGCTCTTCTGGCTGGCCTTCGGCATGGCGGTGCTGGTGGGCTCCTCGCGCCTGCTGGTATGGGGCGCGGTGGAGATCGCCACCTGGGCCGGGATCAGCGACCTGGTGATCGGCCTGACCATCATCGCCATCGGCACCAGCCTGCCGGAGCTGGCCGCCACGGTGATGAGCGCGCTGAAGAACGAGGCGGACATTGCCATCGGCAACGTGCTGGGCTCCAATATGTTCAACCTGCTGGCGGTGCTGGGGATGCCGGGGGTGATCGCCCCCGCGGCGATGCCCGAGGAACTGCTGAGCCGCGACATCCCGGTAATGTTCGCCCTCACCATCGCCCTGTTCATCTTCGCCTACGGCTTCCGCGGCCCCGGGCGCCTCAATCGCATCAAGGGCGCCGTGCTGTTGGCGGGCTATGGCGGCTATATGTACTGGCTCTATCTAGCGAGCACCGTCTGAACCTGGAGGAAGTGATCATGTCCGAAGTCTTCATGGCACAAAACATCAAATGCGGCGGCTGCGCCTCGGCCATCGAAGAGGGGCTGGGCAAGCTCGAGGGGGTCAGCTCGGTGAGCGTCGAGGTGGCATCCGGCCAGGTCACGGTCGAGGGCACGCTTGAACGCGCCGCCCTGGCCGCGGCCCTGGCCGAGCTGGGCTACCCCGAGGTTTGAACGATATGGACGAAAAGCGCCTGCTCGACGCCGCCCGCGAGGTGATCGCCATTGAGGCGCGCGCGGTGGCGGCGCTGGAGTCGCGCATCGACGAGGCCTTCACCCGCGCCTGCCGCCTGATCCTCGCCTGCGAGGGGCGGGTGGTGGTCACCGGCATGGGCAAGTCGGGCCACGTGGGCGATAAGATCGCCGCCACCCTCGCCTCCACCGGCACCCCCGCCTTCTTCGTCCACCCGGGCGAGGCCAGCCACGGCGACCTGGGAATGATCACCCCCAAGGACGTGGTGCTGGCCCTCTCCAACTCCGGCGAGACCGACGAACTGCTCACCATCCTGCCGGTGATCAAGCGCCAGCAGGTGCCACTCATCGCCCTCACCGGCCGCCCCGCCTCGCGTCTGGCGCAGGCCGCCGACGCCCACCTCGACGTGGGCGTGGAGAAGGAGGCCTGCCCGCTGGGGCTGGCCCCCACCGCCAGCACCACCGCCGCCCTGGCCATGGGCGATGCGCTGGCGGTGGCGCTGCTGGAGGCGCGCGGCTTCACCGAGGAGGACTTCGCCCGCTCCCACCCCGCGGGCAGCCTCGGCCGCCGCCTGCTGCTGCGGGTGGAGGACATCATGCACGGCGGCGACAAGCTGCCGCGGGTGGCCGCCGGTGCCAGCCTGGCCGAGGCCCTGGAGGAGATGAGCCGCAAGGGGCTGGGGATGACCTGCGTCGCCGATGAGGAGGGGCGCCTGCTGGGGGTGTTCACCGATGGCGATCTGCGCCGCCTGCTCGATCACGGCGTGATCGACATCCAGGGGCTCAGGATGGCCGAGGTGATGCACGCCAGACCCACCACCATCACCGCCGGTGAGCTGGCGGTGGAGGCACTGCAACTGATGGAATCGCGGCGCATCAACGCCCTGCCGGTGACCGATACCGACGGTACCCTGCTCGGCGCCCTCAACATGCACGACCTGCTGCGCGCCGGTGTGGTCTGATAGAATTTCGCTCACCGCCAAAGAGTTAAGGAAAGTAGATGCAGGACATCATCGAAAAGGCCCGTGAGGTCCGCCTGGTCATCTTCGACGTGGATGGCGTCCTCACCGACGGCAGTCTCTTCTTCGGCGACGACGGCCAGGAGTACAAGGCCTTCCACTCGCGCGACGGCCACGGCATGAAGATGCTGCAAAAGAGCGGCGTGCCCATCGGCATCATCACCGGGCGCACCTCCAAGGTGGTCGAGCACCGCATGAACAACCTCGGTATCGAGCACGTCTACCAGGGCAAGCTGGACAAGCTGCCCGCCTTCGAGGAGCTGTGCGCCAAGCTCGGCGTCACCCCCGAGCAGGTGGCCTACGTCGGCGACGACGTAGTGGACCTGCCGATCCTGCGCCGGGTGGGGCTGGCGGTGGCGGTGCAGGACGCCCACCCCCTGGTCAAGCAGCATGCCCACTGGACCAGCGAACACGGCGGCGGTCGCGGCGCGGCACGCGACCTCTGCGAGCTGATCCTCTCGGCCCAGGGCAATCTCGACGACGCCCTCGCCCCCTACCTGCGCTGAACCGGTGCGCCGTCCGCTACTCATCATCACCCTGCTGTTGCTGCTGCTCGGCGGCAGCTGGCTGTTCAAGGAGCGCCAGCGCGAGCGACCCGCCGCGGCCCAGGTCGCCGAAGAGCGCATCGACTACTACTTCCACGAACTGGAGGTGGTGCGCATGAACGAGAAAGGCCTGCCGCGGGAGCGGCTCAACAGTGAACGTCTGCGCCACCACGAGAGCGACGACAGCGCCAGCCTCACCGCCCCGCGCATCCAGCTGCGCGACGAACAGGGTCAGCTCTGGCACCTGCGCGCCGACAACGGCAGCGTCCACGAGCGGGGCGAACGGGTGGAACTGCACGGCAAGGTGCGCCTGAGCCGCCACGAGGGCAAGGGTATTGCCCCTCTACGGCTCGACACTGAGCGGATGAGCGTCCGCCCCCGTGAGGGCTACGCCGAGAGCGACGCCCCGGTGCGCATCAGCGACGCCCGCGCCACCATCGACGCGCTGGGCATGCGTGCCCATATCGACCAACAGCGGCTGGAACTCCCGGCCCAGGTGAGAGGGACCTATGATCCGAGCACCCCTTAAGGCAGGCCTGCTGCTGCTCTGCCTAAGTCCCGCCGTCAGTGCCCTCGAGGCCGATCGCGA
>JBFFSW010000088.1:0-5989 GCA_041572195.1 Thiohalomonadaceae bacterium
CCGATCTCGCCGTTACGCCACATCACAGCCAGCCAGCCATAACCATTACCCCGACGACCACCAGCCAGATGATGGTGAGAGGAATAAACACCTTCCAGCCCAGGCGCATGATCTGGTCATAGCGATAACGCGGGAAGGTGGCGCGCAGCCAGAGGAAGGTGTAGAGGAAGATAGAGGCCTTGGCGAAGAGCCAGATGATGCTCGACTCGCCGAGGAAGGTGTCGCCAACCACCGGCAGCCCGGCGAAGGGCGAGAGCCAGCCACCGAGGAACATCAGCACGGTAAGGAAGGAGATCAGGATCATGTTGGCGTATTCGGCCAGGAAGAAGACGCCGAAGCCCATGCCCGAATACTCGACGTGGAAACCGGCGACGATCTCCGACTCACCCTCGGCGACGTCGAAGGGGGCGCGGTTGGTCTCGGCCACGCCAGAGATGAAGTAGACGGCAAACAGCGGCAGCAGCGGCAGCCAGAACCAGTCGATGAAGCCCAGCTCGCCGCGCTGGGCGTTGACGATGTCGCCCAGGTTGAGGCTGCCGGCGGCCATCAGCACGCCCACCAGGGCGAAGCCCATGGCGATCTCGTAGGAGACGATCTGCGCCGCCGAGCGCATGGTGCCGAGGAAGGCGTACTTGGAGTTGGATGCCCAGCCGGCGATGATCACGCCGTAGACCCCCAGCGAGGTGATGGCCAGCACGTAGAGCAGACCGGCGTTGATGTCGGCCAGCACCAGCTCATCACCGAAGGGCATCACCGCCCAGGCGGCCAGCGCTGGGAACAGCGACAGCACCGGGGCGATGACGAACAGGTACTTGTCGGAGTTCGCGGGGATGATGATCTCCTTGAACACCAGCTTGACGGCGTCGGCGATGGGCTGCAGCAGGCCGCGCGGGCCGACCCGGTTGGGGCCGATGCGCACCTGAATGAAGCTGATCACCTTGCGCTCGGCCAGGGTGTAGTAGGCCACACCGGCCATCAGCGGCACGACGATCACCAGCAGCTTGATCATGATCAGGGCAAAGGTCACCAGCCACTCGGGACTGCCCCACCCCTGCAACAGCGTCTGAATCGATTCCAGCATCCGCAGTTCCTAAACCGTCTTCTTATCGTTGCCGCGTCAGGCTCAGGCCTGACCCAGCTCCAGCGGACCGAAGCCCGCCCCCAGACCCACCGTCTCGTTGCGCCCACAGGGGAGCGCGACGACACCGTCGGCCAGCGTCTCATCACACACCAGCGGCAGCACCAGCGAGGCCTCGCCCTGGGCGACCCGCGCCGAGGCGGCATCGCTCAGGCCGTTCTTTGCCAGGGTCGCGGCGTTGGCGCGAATCATGCCCACCGCGGCATCGGCGGTGGCCTGCAGCGCCGCGGCGCGGCGCACCATGGCGTCCACCGAGTAGATGGGGAACTCGCCGAGGCGCTCCAGGGCATCATCACCCCCGAGCTTCTCGGGACAGCGCCAGGCCGGGGCCTCGCCGTGGCCAAGCTCCCTGGCGGCGCCATGCACCTCCTTCAGCACCTCCTCGGAGGACATGTAGCCGAAGCCGGGCACATCCAGCAGGTTGCCGAGCACGCGCAGCACGCGCCAGGCCGGTTTGGCCTCACCGGGCGCGGCCACCGCGGCGGCGGTGGACTGCCAGCGACCCTCGGCGTTGACGAAGGTGCCGGAGCTCTCCGGGAACAGGGCGATGGGCAGCAGCACGTCGGCGTAGGCCGAGAGGGCGTCGCCCTTGAAGGCGCTCATCGCCACCACGAAACCGGCATCGTGCATCGCCTTGAGGGCGGCGCCGGAGTCGATGCAATCCAGTTCGGGCTCGACGTTGAGCAGCAGGTAGGCGCTCATGCCATCCTCGAACATATCGCGCCAGTGCTTGCCCGGCTTGGTCACCTCGCGGGCGGCCTCGGCACGGTGCGGCACGGCGCCGGCCAGCCAGGCACCGGCGGCGTTGCCACCCTCGGCGAGCACGCCGAAGCGGGCACCGCTGAGGCGGGCGATAAGCCCGGCCAGGGCACGGATATCGCCCTGGCGCGGGTGGCCCGCGGCGATGGCACCCAGCAGCAGCGCCGGACTCTCGGCGGCGTTGAGGTGCTTGGCGATGGCCACCTGGGCGTCATGGGTGGTGAAGTCCTCCAGCAGCCCGGCCAGCCCCTCGGGGGCCGCCTCGCCGGTGATGTCCAGCAGCGCCTTGGCGATACCGGCCAGTTGGGCCACCATCGCCGCGGGCTTGACGATCAGCTTCTCGGCGACGGGGAAACGCAGGTCGTAGTCGGCGGGATTGACGAACATCATCCGCGCGCCGCCCAGGGCCGCCTTGCGCAGGCGGTGGGCGATGAGCGGCTGCTCCTTGCGGATGTTGGCGCCGACGATAAGGGCGGCGTCCAACTCGGCGAGCGCCTCCAGCGACATCCCCAGCGAGGGGAAGGCCGGGGCGTCGGCCTGGGCGCTGAAGTCCAGCTGACGCAGGCGGTGATCGATGTTGTCGCTGCCCAGACCGCGCATCAGCTTCTGCAGCAGATAGAGCTCCTCCACCGAAGAGGAGGCGGAGGCCAGGGCGCCGAGCTTGACCTCGGCGATCCCCTTGAGCCCCTCGGCGGCGAAGGTCAGGGCGGTGTCCCAGTCGGTCTCGCTCCAGTTGCCATCCTTCTTGATCATCGGCTGGGTGAGACGCTGCTCGTGGCCCAGGGCCTGATAGGAGAAGCGGTCGCGGTCGGCGATCCAGCTCTCGTTGACCGCCTCGTTCTCGCGGGCGGTGACGCGCACCACCTCGCCGTTCTTGCTGTGAATATCGATATTGGCGCCGAGGGCGTCGTGGGGCGAGACCCCCTCGCTGACGCCCTGCTCCCAGGGACGACCGACATAGCGCGAGGGCTTGGCGGTGAGCGCGCCCACCGGGCAGAGGTCGATGACGTTGCCGGAGAGTTCGGAGTCGACGGTGCGCTCGACGTAGGTGCCGATCTTCATGTGCTCGCCGCGGCCGGTGGCGCCCAGCTCCATGATGCCGGCGATCTCCTGGCCGAAACGCACGCAGCGGGTGCAGTGAATGCAGCGGCTCATGTCGGTGGCGATCAGCGGACCGAGGTTCTTGCTGGCGACGACGCGCTTCTCCTCACCATAGCTGGAGCCGACCTGGCCGTAGCCCATCGCCACCTCCTGCAGGTCGCAATCGCCACCCTGGTCGCAGATGGGGCAGTCCAGCGGGTGGTTGATGAGCAGGAACTCCATCACCGCGTTCTGCGCCGCCAGGGCGCGCGGCGAGCGGGTCCGAACCACCATCCCCTCGGTCACCGGGGTGGCGCAGGCGGGGATCGGCTTGGGCGCCTTCTCAACCTCCACCAGGCACATGCGGCAGCTGGCGGCGACGGAGAGTTTCTTGTGGTAACAGAAGCGCGGAATGGCGATGCCCGCCGCGTCCGCCGCCTCGATCAGCATCGAGCCCTCTTCTGCCTCGACCTGATTGCCATTGATTTCGATGTTTACCATCGCCAATCCCGTTTCGTTGTTATCTCGGCGTGACTCAGACCATGCATCGCTTGTTGTCGATGTGGTACTGGAACTCGTCGCGGAAGTGTTTGATAAAGCTCTGCACCGGCATCGCCGCGGCATCGCCCAGGGCACAGATGGTGTGGCCGGTGATCTTGGCGGCCACCTCGTCCAGACGCGCCAGGTCTTCCTGGCGCCCCTGACCGTGTTCGATACGGTGGACGATGCGCGAGAGCCAGCCGGTCCCCTCGCGGCAGGGGGTGCACTGGCCGCAGCTCTCCTCGTAGTAGAAGTGCGACATGCGCGCCAGGGCGCGGACCATGCAGGTGGTCTCGTCCATGACGATGACCGAACCGGCGCCGAGCATGGAGCCGACCTTGGAGATGCCGTCGTAGTCCATGGTCGCGGTCATCATCACCTCGCCCGGCACCACCGGGGTGGAGGAACCGCCGGGGATCACCGCCTTGAGGGTGTGACCATCGCGCACACCACCCGCCATCTCCAGCAGCTCGCTGAAGGGGGTGCCCATGGGGATCTCGTAGTTGCCCGGCTTGTTGACGTGGCCGGAGACACAGAAGAGCTTGTTGCCGCCGTTGTTGGGCTTGCCCAGGTTGAGGAACCAGTCGCCGCCATTGGCCAGGATCACCGGCACCGAGGCCAGCGATTCGGTGTTGTTGATGGTGGTCGGGCGACCGAACAGACCGTAGCTGGCGGGGAACGGCGGCTTGAAGCGCGGCTGCCCCTTCTTGCCCTCGATGGACTCCAGCAGCGCGGTCTCCTCGCCACAGATGTAGGCACCGGCACCCAGGTGGCTGTGGATCTGCATATCCACCCCGGAGCCGAGGATGTTGTCGCCGAGCAGGCCCGCCTGACGCGCCTCCTCCAGAGCCGCCTCGAAGCGCTCGTAGGGCTCCCAGAACTCACCGCGGATGTAGTTGTAACCGACCGTCGCGCCGATGGTGTAACCGGCGATGGCCATCCCCTCGATCAGCTGGTGGGGGTTGTAGCGCAGGATGTCGCGGTCCTTGCAGGTACCGGGCTCGCCCTCGTCGGAGTTACAGACGATGTACTTCTGCCCCGGCGCCGAGGCGGGCATGAAGCTCCACTTCAGGCCGGTGGGGAAACCCGCGCCGCCACGGCCACGCAGGGCCGAGGTCTTGAGCTGTTCGATGATCTCCTCGCGCGGCACCTTGTCGCTGAGGATCTTCTTCCACACCTCGTAGCCGCCGGCCTCGATGTAGGCCTCCAGGGTCCACGACTTGGGCTTGTCCAGGGTGCGGAAACAGACTTGGTTGTTCATGCTCATCGTTCGCTTCCCTTGGCTCAATCCAGCTTGTCGAGGATCGCGTCGATCTTCTCGGGGGTGAGCTTTTCGTAGTAGTCACGACCGATGGAGAACATCGGCGCGTTGACGCAGGCCCCCAGACACTCCACCTCCTTGAGGGTGAAGCGCTGGTCCTCGGTGGTCTCGCCCAGCTTGATGCCGAGGCGATTCTGCAGGTGCTCGACCACCCCGTCGGAGCCGCAGAGCATGCAGGAGATGTTGGTGCAGACGCAGATCTTGTGGCGCCCCACCGGCTTGTGTTCGTACATGGAGTAGAAGGTGGCCACCTCGTAGACCGCCAGCGGCTCCATCTCCAGGTATTCGGCCACCGCGTCCATCAGCTCGGTGGTCAGCCAGCCGCCGTTCTGATCCTGGACGATGCGCAAGGCGGCCATCACCGCGGAGGATTTACGATCGGCCGGGTACTTGGCGATCCAGCGGTCGATATCGGCGCGCGACTCGGCGCTCAGCAGTTGTTGCGCACTCATCAGCGGTCAATCTCCCCGAATACGATGTCCTGAGTACCGATGATGGTCACCACGTCGGCCAGCATGTGGCCGCGCGACATCTCGTCCAGCGAGGCGAGGTGGGCGAAGCCCGGGGCGCGGATCTTCAGGCGATAGGGTTTGTTGGCACCATCCGAGAGCAGGTAGACACCGAACTCCCCCTTGGGGTGTTCGACCGCGGCGTAGGCCTCGCCGGCGGGCAGGCTGAAACCTTCGGTGAAGAGTTTGAAGTGGTGGATCAACGACTCCATGTCCCCCTTCACCTCGGTGCGCTTGGGCGGCGCGACCTTGTGGTCGTCGCTCATCACCGGACCGGGGTTGCGGCGCAGCCACTGAATACACTGCTGGATGATGCTGTTGGACTGGCGCATCTCCTCGACGCGCACCAGGTAACGGTCGTAGCTGTCGCCGTTGACACCGACCGGCACCTTGAAATTCATCTTTTCGTAGACCGCGTAGGGCTGCTTCTTGCGCAGGTCCCACTCGATGCCGGAGCCGCGCAGCATCGGTCCGGTCATGCCCAGCTGCAGCGCGCGCTCGGGGCTGACGATGCCGATATCCACCAGGCGCTGACGCCAGATGCGGTTCTCGGTGAGCAGGGTCTCGTACTCATCCACGCACTTGGGGAAGCGGTTGGTGAAGTCCTCGATGAAGTCCAGCAGCGAACCCTCGCGGGCCTCG
>JBFFSW010000089.1:0-5936 GCA_041572195.1 Thiohalomonadaceae bacterium
CCCCAGGTGTAACCGCCGCTGGGAGCAGCCGGTGCGGGGGCAGCCTCAGGGGCCTGAGCCGCAGACGCAGGCGGCGCCCCCCAGGTATAGCCACCCGCGGCCGGTGCCGGGGCCGGGGCCTGAGCGGGCACGGCCGGGGACGCGGCGGCAGGGCTCGGTGCACCCCAGGAGTAGTTACCCGTGGCGCCAGCCGGTGCGGCCGGACGCGGCGCCCCCCAGGAATAACCGCCGGGAGAGCCGGGCGCGGCGGACTGGGGCATCTCGCCACCCGCCTCCATCATCTCCTCCGGCGGCATCTCGGGTGCCTGCGGGGCGGCCGCGCCAGGCTTTTTGACCACGCTGAAGTCGCGCTCGACCGTGGTTAGCACCCCTTTCTCCACCAGCCACTTATTGGTGTCGCGGAAGAAGGCGGCGAGACGAACGCCCACCTCCTCCTCGAAGGCCTTGAAGACGTGCGGACGCGCCTCCTGCTCCAGCGGCAGGGTGTCGAGCACCGACTGGAAGCGGTGGCAGACCACCAGGGGACCGAGGGGGTTGTTGTCGTTGCCGATGCGATAGCCAAGCACCTCGCCGAGGCGCCGGTCGAGGGAGAAGAGCTCCTCCTCGTTACGCGCCTCCAGCTTGGTGGTGAGGTTGGTGACGTTGAGCCAGTCCTGGAAGGTCGCGTCCTCGATCAGCGACAGCCCGCCGCCGCCATCGCCCTTGGGGCGGCGCAGCTCATCACTATCGACGCCGTTGTCGAAGTCACCGAGCAGCTGATCGCGGTAGGACTCCACCATGGCGTCATGGTTGTTGCGCAGGTGCTGCTGGCTCTCCACCACCAGGCGCCAGTCCTTTCGCGAGAGTTCCTCGTTCTCGCCCAGGCGGGTGTTGGCGGTGGCGATGAAGCGGTCGATTAGCTCGGCGTAGAAGTCACCGCAGCGGCGGCGCAGTTCATCGCGCAGGTGGCCCGCCTCGCCCTTGGGGGCCGGCCCCTCCTCCTGCTGCTGACGGCGTGCCTCATCGGAGTTCTCACTGAGGTAGGCGATGGCGGCGTCGTTGGCCTCGCGAAAGGCCAGCCCCAGCCCCTCGGGGGTGAGGCGGGCCACCTGCGCGGCAATGCGGAAGGTGGTATCGCCCTCGGCCGGAAAGCGCACCGTCACCGGCGCGCCATTGAGGGAGTCGGGCGCCCCCTCGGTGTTGATCTGCAGGAACAGGCCGCCGTTGCAGAAGTCACGGATACGACAGCGCTGGGGGGGGAAGCCCTCCAGCATCAGTTCGGAGTCAAGCTCGACGGCGTAACGGGGATGACTGCGCCGGTTGTCGCTACTCATTCAGCATCCTTTGTTCCTGGCCCCGATCCGCACCGGGCATATCTTTGACTGTAGACCCTGGCTCGGGCCACATCCGTATAATTACCACGAGTATATGCGCAATGGGTGTAGGACAAAACCCTACAATGCGTCTGACAATACCATGACAGCACGACGGACCGGACTTCTGCTAGGATCCCCCCCCATGTTCCGACGACTACTGTTACTGCTAACCCTCGCCGCCATCCAGCCCATCCACGCCGCCGAGCTCCAGCTCACCGAAGCTGAACGCGAGTGGCTGACGGCCCACCCCGAGCTGCGCCTGGGCATCGACCCCGAGTGGCCCCCCTTCGAGTTCTACGACGAGGGAGGCCTCTACAGCGGCATGGGTGCCGACTTCATCGCCCTGATCAGCCAGCGCCTGGGGGTGAGCATGAAGCCGGTGCCTGGGCTGAGCTGGAGCGAGGTGCTGCAGGCGGCCCACGCCCGCCAGGTGGACATCCTGCCCGCGGCCATGGCCACCACCCAGCGCGAGCGCTACCTCAGCTTCACCCATCCCTATCTCGATTTTCCGATGGTGATCATCACCCGCGCCGACGCCCGCTTCGTCGGCAGCCTGGAGGAGCTGCGCGGACGGCGCGTGGCGGTGGTGCGCGGCTATGTCAGCCACGACCTGATGCTGAGCAATCACAGCGACCTGCGCCTGGTGCCCAGCGAGACCATCAACGAGGCCCTCAACGAGCTGGCCACCGGCGGGGTGGACGCCTTCGTCGGCAATCTCGCCTCAGTCAGCCGCGCCATCAATGAACTGGGCCTGGGCAATCTCAAGGTGGCCGCCCACACCCCCTACTCCTTCAAGCTGGGCATGGGGGTGCGCAAGGATTGGCCGGAGCTGGTCAGCATCCTGCAAAAGGCCCTGGACAGCATCGATGAGGAGGAGGCCTTGCGCATCCGCCAGAAGTGGGTGCAGCTGCAGGGGGACGAGGGAGTAGATATCGCCGCCATCGTCCTCTATATCGGCCCCTTCATCGGCGCCGTGCTCATCGTCCTGCTGGTGACCGTCGGCTCCAACAAGCGGCTGCGGCGCGAGATCGAGGAGCGCCGCCAGACCGAGGCGCAGCTGCGCCAGAGCGAGGAGGCGCTGCGCCACTCCCAGGCCATCACCCACATCGGCAACTTCGTCTGGGAGATCGAGGAGAACCTGACCCACTGGTCGGAGGAGCTCTACCGCATCGTCGACCGCTCGCCCGATGAGTTCATCCCCAGCTACGAGGGCTACCTCGGCTGCATCCACCCCGAGGATCGCGAGCATTTCCGCGGCCTCACCTCCAGCGTGCTGGAACAACGGGAGCCCTACAGCGGCGAGTACCGCATCGTGCGCCCCGACGGCTCGGTGCGTCACATCTTCGAAAAGGGCCAGCTCTACCGTGACGAGGCGGGCAAGGCGCTACGCCTGGTCGGCGTCATTCACGATATCACCGAAACCAAGCTACGCGACCTGGAACTGGAGGCTCAGAGCAACACCCTGCAATCCATCCTCGACAATGCGCCCATTGGCATTTGGTATCAGAACGCCGATGGTCGCCTGCTGTTCGTTAACCAGGCATTCTGCTCCGCGGTCGGCATCAGCGAAGAGACCTTCCTCTCGGTGCCGCACTACGCCGAACTCTACCCCCCGGAGATTGCCGCAAGCTGCATGCGCACCGACGCCGAGGCAATGGCCGAGGATGGCGCGCACACCAGCTTCGAGAAGATCCCCTTCAGCGACGGCAAGGTACATGACCTGGAGATCATCAAGGCCCGCCAGGTCAATGAGCAGGGCAATATCAGCGGTCTCATCGGCCTGAGCATGGATGTCACCGAAAAGCTCCAGGCAGAGGAACGCCTGCGCCAGCAGGCCTTCTACGACGAACTCACCGGCCTGGCCAACCGCAGCTACCTGCTCGACCAGCTGGACAAGGAACTGGCCGCCGCCCGACGTCACGACCACTACTCGGCGCTGCTGTTCTTCGACCTCGACAACTTCAAGATCATCAACGACACCCTCGGCCACTCCACCGGCGACCGCCTGCTACAGGAGACCAGCACGCGCCTGAAGCAGCTCACCCGGGTCGAGGACACCATCGCCCGCCTCGGCGGCGATGAGTTCGTGATCATCGCCAGTGCCCTGAGCAGTGATGAGGAGGCCGCCGCCCAGCAGGCCCGACAGCTGGCGGAGAAGCTGCGCGAGAGCCTCTCCCTGCCCTACATGCTGGAGGGCCACGAGCATCATCTCACGCTGAGCATCGGCATCAACCTCTTCCCCGTCGGTGAGCAGAGCATCGACGACCTGCTCAAGCAGGCCGACACCGCCATGTACCGCGCCAAGGAGAGCGGCCGCGACGCCATCAGCTTCTTCCAGCCGAGCATGCAGCAGGCCACCGAGGAGCGTTTCCGTCTGCAGGCCGACATGCGCCAGGCGCTCGCTCTCGGTGAGTTCGAGCTGCACTACCAGCCACAGCTCAACGAGGATGGCCGGGTACTTGGCGCCGAGACCCTGCTGCGCTGGAAACACCCCGAACGCGGCTTCGTCTCCCCCGCCAATTTCATTCCCCTGGCCGAGGAGTCGGGGCTGATCCTGGACATCGGCGACTGGGTGCTGCGCGAGGCCTGCGCACAGATGCGCCGCTGGCGCGACCAGGGGCTGGAGCTGGACACCCTGGCGATTAACGTCAGTCCGCGCCAGTTCCAGCAGAAAGGCTTCGTCAAGCGCGTGGAGCAGATCATGGCCGACAGCGGCGTCGACCCCGCGCACCTGGAGCTGGAGCTGACCGAGGGGATCTTCGTCAACAACATCGACGAGGTCAGCAGCAAGATGGAGCGACTGCGCGCACTCGGCCTGCGCTTCTCCATCGACGACTTCGGCACCGGCTACTCCTCACTGGCCTATCTCAAACGCCTGCCGCTGGATCGTCTGAAGATCGACCAGTCCTTCGTCCGCGACATCACCCGTGACGACACCAGCGCGCTCAACGTCGAGGCCATCCTCGCACTGGCCCGCCACCTCACGCTGGAGGTGATCGCCGAGGGGGTGGAGGAGGAGGCCGAGCGCCGCTTCCTGCTGGAGAAGGGTTGCGACAACTACCAGGGCTACCTCTTCAGCCGCCCGCTGGCGCTGGAACCCTTCACCCACTTCATCCAGAACCACTGAACGGAAACGAATCGATGAAATACGTCGGTGCTCACGTCAGCATCAGCGGCGGGGTGGAGAACGCCCCGCTCAACGCCGCCGCCCTCGGCGCCAGGGCCTTCGCCCTGTTCACCCAGAACCAGCGCCAGTGGCAGGCCCAGTCGCTCAGCGAGGCCTCCATCGCCGCCTTTCAAGAGAACTGCGAGCAACACGGCTACACGCCCGCGCAGATCCTGCCCCACGACAGCTACCTGATTAACCTCGGCCATCCGGAACCGGAGGCACTGGAGAAGTCGCGCAACGCCTTTATCGATGAGATGCGGCGCTGCGCCCAGCTGGGGCTGGACCGGCTCAATTTCCACCCCGGCAGCCACCTGAAGAAGATCAGCGAGGAACAGAGCCTGGCGCTGGTGGCCGACTCCATCAATCTCGCCCTGGAACAGGTCGAGGGGGTCACCGCGGTGATCGAGAACACCGCCGGGCAGGGCTCCAACCTCGGCTACCGCTTCGAACACCTGGCGGCGATCATCGACGGGGTAAAGGACAAGTCCCGGGTCGGCGTCTGCCTCGACACCTGTCACACCTTTACCGCCGGATACGATCTACGCACCGTGGAGGCCTGCGAGGCCACCTTCGCCGAATTCGAGCGCATCGTCGGCTTTAACTACCTGCGCGGCATGCACCTCAACGATGCCAAGCCCGAGCTGGGCTCACGGGTGGACCGTCACGAGAGCCTGGGCATCGGCACCATCGGCTGGGCTGCCTTCGATGTCATCATGAACGATGCACGCTTCGACGGCGTGCCCATGGTGCTGGAGACGGTGGATGAGAGCATCTGGCCGGATGAGATCAAGGCGCTCTACGCGCTGCAGAAATAAAAAGGGGCGCCTCGGCGCCCCTTCTTTCATTTACTCAGCCAACTGTTGTATCCCGTCCAGGAACCAGGTCGGTGCGGCGGAATTTTTCGGCTTGATGAAGTGCCACACCTCACGCACCTGGGTGGGCTGGGCATCACTCTCCTCGCGCAGGATGGCATCGAAGAGCACGGTGGCCTGCAGCTCACTATCCAGCTCGCGCGTCTCCAGCAGCTCCGCCTCCAGCTTGAGCACGTCGGTACGGTTATCCCCCGCACGCTCGTGCAGCTGATCCTGCGCCTCGGCGAACACCTTGTCGGTGGTGAACTGGCGGATGTCGGCCAGGTCACCCGCGTCCCAGGCGGCCTGCAGGCGACGGTAGGCGGCCTGTGCACCGTCGAGGAAGTCGGCCTTGTCGAAGTCGGCGGGCATCGGGCCCGCGGTCTCGGCGGGCGCGCCGCCACCGAACATCACGTCAGTGTTGAAGCCCTGAGTATTCTCGTTCATGCCACCCATCGGCGACGCCGCGGCCGGGTGAGGACGCCGCGCGGCGAAGATCTTGTAAAGCACGAAGCCGATGAGGGCGAAGACGATAATGTCGAAGAAGTTGATGTTCTCGAA
>JBFFSW010000090.1:0-5929 GCA_041572195.1 Thiohalomonadaceae bacterium
GCCTCGACCAGCAGCAGGTCGAGCCGCTGCGCGGCGTTGAGCGCCTGCCAGAGACCATCGTTGCTGGTGGTATCGCCGCTGAAGGCGAAGCTGGCGCCGTCGGCCGCCTCCACCAGGTAGCCCACCGAGGGCACCGTGTGGTTGACCGGCAGCATACGCAGGCGACGTCCCTCCACCTCCACCGTCTCGCCCATGCGCATCGGCACGAAGCGCAGCACCGGCTCCTTGGCATTGGGCAGGGCGCTGAAGTCGGGCCAGATTACCCAGTTGAAGATATGGGTACGCAGCGCCTCGATGGTCTCGGGCAGGGCGTAGACGGTGATGGGGTGCTGCAGGGCGCTGTCGAAGATGCTGTCGACCAACAGCGGCATGGCGTGAATATGGTCAAGGTGGGAGTGGGTGAGAAAGACATAGCGGATACCACCCATCTCCTCCAGGCTCAGGTCACCAACACCGCTGCCGGCGTCGATCAGCAGGTCGTCATCGACCATAAAGGCGGTAGTGCGTCGGCCCTGGCCGATTCCACCGCTGCAACCCAACACCCGAAGCCTCATCCGCTGCTCCAATCCGCCCTTGGCGGCCTCCTCCAAGCCCTTGTTCATTCTCGGTTTAATACTGCACGCCAAGGCGCCCCCCTTTGTAACACGCCCGTCGCGGGCGCGCCAGCCCGCCGTGCCAATGCCGTCGGAAGAGACAAAAAATGTGAACCGGTTCACATTTTCACCCGCCCCCTTCATCCAGCACGCCAACTATGCCATCATGCGCCGACCTGAAAGGATCGAGTACATGACAAGCCTGCTAACGCCCATCGCCATCCTTCTCTACCTGGCCTCCGCCACCCTCATCGGCCGCCGCATGGCCCTGGGTATCGCCGCGCGTGACAGCAGCAAGACACCCGCCCTGATTCTGGGGCTCGTCGCCGTCGCGATACACACCGTGACCCTCAAGCAGGCCATCTTCCCCGAGGCGGGCCTGACCCTGGGCTTCTTCAACATGCTCTCGCTGGTGGCCTGGCTGATGGCCGCGCTGGTACTGATCAGCGCAATCAACACGCGGGTGGAGAACCTCGGCCTGCTGGCCCTGCCGCTGGCCGCCCTGGCGCTGGCCCTAAAGCTGCTCAACGGTGCCACACCGGCGCCGTTGGAGAGCCTGGCACAGGGGCTGCAGCTGCATATCCTCTTCTCCATCGTCGCCTACAGCCTGCTGGGCATCGCCGTGGTCCAGGCGCTGCTGCTGGCGGTGCAGAACCGCCAGCTGCGCAACCGCCACCCCGGCGGCTTCATCCGCGCGCTGCCGCCGCTGGAGTCGATGGAACGTCTGTTGTTCCTCTATATTGGTGTCGGCTACCTGCTGCTGAGCCTCGCCCTGGTCACCGGCGTGCCCTACATCGAAGATATCTTCGCCCAGCATCTGGTGCACAAGACCGTGCTTTCGGTGGCCGCCTGGGTGGTCTTCGCGGTGCTGCTCTACGGCCGCTGGCACTTCGGCTGGCGCGGGCGCAAAGCGGTGCGTTGGACCCTGGCTGGCTTCGGCGTGCTGCTGCTGGCCTACTTCGGCTCGACCCTGGTCAAGGAACTGATCCTGGGTAGGTGACGGGGCAGGTGACGGGGCGGCTGACTTGACACCCCGTCCGCCACGTCCTTAAATACCCCTCCGTACGGTTACCACGAGGCCCAGCCTCCTTTGCTCAACGACATACCCATAGGCGTCCTCTTCGCCGCCCTTATCGCACTTCTGATCATCTCCGCCTTCTTCTCCGGTTCCGAGACGGGCCTCATCAGCCTCAACCGCTACCGGCTGCGCCACCTCGCCGGTGATAAACACCGAGGGGCGATGCGCGCCGAGCGCCTGCTGGAGCGCCCGGAGCGACTGATCGGTCTGATCCTGCTGGGCAACAACTTCGTCAACATCCTCGCCTCGGCCATCGCCACCATTATCGGCATCCGCATGTTCGGCGAGGCCGGGGTGATGATCGCCACCGCGGCGCTCACCGTGGTGGTGCTGATCTTCGCCGAGGTCACCCCCAAGACCCTGGCCGCCCTGCACCCGGAGCGGCTCGCCTTCCCCTCCTCCTACATCCTTGAGCCGCTACTCAAGCTCTTCTACCCCCTGGTGTGGGTGGTCAACGGGGTCACCGCCATGCTGCTGCGCCTGGTGGGTCTCTCCACCGAACAGGAGAGCGGCCAGGCGCTCAGCCGCGAAGAGTTGCGCACGGTGGTCAACGAGGCGGGGGCAATGATCCCCCAGCGCCACCAGAAGATGCTGCTCTCCATCCTCGACCTGGAGAAGGCCACGGTGGAGGACATCATGATCCCCCGCAGCGAGATCGTCGGCATCGACCTCGACGACAACTGGGAGGACACCCTCAAGGTGATCACCGGCACCCAGCACACTCGCCTGCCGGTATTCCGCGACGGTATCGATCACGTGGTCGGCTTCGTGCACATGCGCAACGTGCTCTCACGCTACCGTCACGGTGAACTGAATCCGGAGAGCCTGCAGGAGGTGGTACGCGAGGCCTACTTCATTCCCGAGGCCACCCCACTCAACACCCAGCTGCTGCACTTCCAGCAACAACGCCGTCGCATGGGCCTGGTGGTGGATGAGTACGGCGAGATCCAGGGGCTGGTTACCCTGGATGACATCCTCGAGGAGATCGTCGGCGAGTTCACCACCGACCCGGCCGGCAGCAGCCGCAATATTCACCCCCAGGAAGACGGCACCTACCTGGTAGACGGCTCCACCACCATCCGCGAACTCAATCGCGTGCTCCACTGGGAGCTCAGCAGCGACGGCCCCAAGACCCTCAACGGGCGGGTGCTGGAGTATCTGGAGAACATCCCCGAGGCGGGCACCAGCCTGCTGCTTGAGGGATACCCTATCGAGATCGTGCAGACCGGCAGTAACTCGGTGAAAACCCTGCGCATCGACCCCAACTTCAAGGCCGAACGGGAGGCCTCCGCCCCTGGCGAATGAGAACCGGTTCACGGACTCGCAGGGAAGTCATCACGGGGGTATACAAGATGCCCCCAAGCGTGACTATAATAGCCAAGGAAAATCAACAGGTTTGCTGGATTAAACGACGGTGTCGAAGCTCAGCCTCTCATTCAAGAACAAGGTGCTCAAGAGCGTCACCCTGCCTCAGGGTGAACTTCTGATCGGCAGTGACCCTCAGTGCCCCATCCACATCGACAACCTCGCTGTGGGGGCCAGGCACGCCAGCGTCACCACCCAGGGCGACCAGTCGGTGCTGCGCGACCTGGGCAGCGCCGAGGGTACCTTCGTCAACAACCAGCGCATCGAAGAGCACACCCTGAAGCACAACGATCAGGTGCGCATCGGCAAGTTCATGCTTAGCTTCGAGCAGGGCCCGGCGCCGGTTGCACCCATTCAGGAAGAGCTGGAGCCGATGCCGGAGCTGAAGCTGGAGCCCAAGGCAGGCGCCCCGCGCAGTGCCTGGCTGCAGCTGCTCAACGGCAGCAACGTCGGCAAGACCATCAGCCTCAACCGCTCCATGACCAACCTCGGCAAGCCGGGGGTGCAGACCGCGGTCATCGCCCGCCGCAACGACGGTTACTTCCTCTCCCACCTGGAGGGGGACAACCCGCCGCTGGTCGACGGCAGCTCCATCGGCGACAAGAGCTGGGAGCTGGCCGACGGCCAGGTGATTCAGATCGGCAACGTCAAGATGCTCTTCTCCCTCCAGTAAAGGGGCCTCCATGAGCGACAGGATCAACAACTCCGAAAGCCGCCGCTACGCGCGCATCCCCATCGATGGCGACGTCACCCTGCGTTGTGGTGAAGGGGAGTATCAGAGCCAGATCCACGACATCTCGCTCAAGGGGGCGATGATCACCCGCCCCGCCGAGTGGCCCATCACCAAGGGCAGCCAGTGCGAGCTGATCTTCGCCCTCGACACCGAGGGGGACGTGATCCGCATGCAGGGCCACGTCGCCCACGAGACCGAGACCCTGATCGGCATCCACTGCGACGCCATCGACATCGACAGCATCGCCCACCTCAAGCGTCTGGTGGAGCTCAACCTCGGCGACGAGGCCGAGCTGGAGCGCGAGCTGCACGAGCTCGCCGCGGGGGAGTAGTCCCGCCTAGAGGTGGTCCAGCGCCTCGGCCAGGCGCGCCACCCCAACCACCTCCAACCCCTCTATCTTGCCCTTGGGCAGGTTCCCCTTGGGCACGATTGCGCGCTGGAAGCCGTGTTTGGCGGCCTCTTTGAGGCGGTCCTGGCCGTTGGGTACGGGGCGGATCTCACCGGCCAGACCCACCTCACCGAAGACCACCAGCCCCTCGGGGAGCTGTCGGTCACGCAGGCTGGAGATGACCGAGAGCAGCAGCGCTAGGTCGGCGCCGGTCTCGGTGACGCGCACCCCGCCAACGACGTTAACGAAGACATCCTGATCAAAGGTGGCGACCCCGGCGTGGCGGTGCAGCACCGCCAGCAGCATCGCCAGGCGGTTGTGCTCCAGGCCGACGGTGACCCGCCGCGGATTGGCCAGGTGGCTCTCGTCCACCAGCGCCTGCACCTCCACCAACAGCGGCCGACTCCCTTCCAGGGTGACCATGATGGCGCTGCCGGAGACCCGCTCCTCGTGGCGCGAGAGGAAGATGGCCGAGGGGTTGGAGACCTCCTTCAGCCCCAGGTCGGTCATGCCGAACACCCCCAGCTCGTTGACCGCGCCGAAGCGGTTCTTGAAGGCGCGGATCACCCGGTAGCGGCTGCCCGCCTCACCCTCGAAATAGAGCACCGTATCGACCATGTGCTCCAGCACCCGGGGGCCTGCCAGCTGCCCCTCCTTGGTGACGTGGCCGACCAGGAACAGGGCGCAGCCGCTCTGCTTGGCGTAGCGCACCAGCTGCGCGGCACTCTCGCGTACCTGGGCCACCGAGCCGGGGGCCGACTGCAGCTGCTCCGTATAGACGGTCTGAATGGAGTCCACCACCAGCACCTGTGGGCGCTCGCTGGCGGTGGCGGCGAGGATCCCCTCCACCCGGGTCTCCGGCAACAGCTTGAGCCCATCCACCTTCAGCTTCAGGCGCTGGGCACGCAGGCTCACCTGCTGCGGCGACTCCTCGCCGCTGACGTAAAGGGTGGAGAAGGATTCACTGAGACGCGCCAGGGTCTGCAGCAGCAGTGTGGACTTGCCAATGCCGGGGTCGCCGCCGATGAGCACCACCGAGCCGGGCACCAGACCGCCGCCCAGCACCCGGTCGAACTCGCCGCTGCCGGTGCTGACCCGGGCCACATCCTCGGCGCTCACCTCGGAGAGCGGCTGGATCGCCAGCGTCCCGGCACTCCCCGCGTAGCCGCCGAAGCGGCCGCCGCGCGCCGGGACCGGCGCCTCCACCGCCTCCTCCAGGGTGTTCCATTCACCGCACTCACCGCACTGGCCGCTCCACTTGGGGTGACGCGCGCCGCAGGCGGTGCAGACGTAGACGCTCTTGTTCTTGGCCATCAATCCTCATCCCGGTCATCGTAATCGGGGAAGTCACGCCCGCCCTTGCCCTCATTGTGACCGAGGCGGCGGCTGCGGATGTAAAGAAACAGACCGGCGAAGGCCAGCAGCCCCAGACCGCGCAGGGCGCCGATGGCCCAGAACTCCAACTCGCGCTCGTCGCAGCCACCAAGCATAAGGGTCAACAGGATGAGCAGGCTGATACGGGGCATGACCACCTCCGCTGTTAATCGATGGCGTAGACGCTACGCAGGGCTTCGCGGGTGACGGCGTTGAGCGGCAGCGTATCCAGTTCGCCGAAGTGTACCCAGCGGGCCTCGCGGGCGTCATCCCCAGCGCGCGGTTCGCCACTGATCCACTCGGCGTGAAAGTCGAGCACCACATAGTGGAAGCGCAGCGCGCCGTCGTCATCGCGCTCGATGTGTTCGAAGTGGTAGGCCTGCGCGCCGCAACGCACC
>JBFFSW010000091.1:0-5924 GCA_041572195.1 Thiohalomonadaceae bacterium
CGCCGAAGAAAAAGGCTCCGGCGAAGAAGAAGGTCGCGCGAAAGCGCTAGTTCATCGCCGCGATCTCGTCGGCGCTGTCGGCGAATTCGGTGGCGATGGCCTGAAACTCCTCCTGGATGCGGACGAAGGCATCGACCATGTCGGGGTCGAAGTGCTTGCCGCGCCCCTCGACGATGATCTCCACCGCCTCCTCGTGGCTGAAGGCGCGCTTGTAGGGGCGCACGGAGATGAGTGCGTCATAGACATCGGCGATGGCCATCAGCCGCCCGGCGATGGGGATCGCCTCACCCTCCAGCCCCTGCGGATAGCCACTGCCATCCCACTTTTCGTGGTGGGTGTAGGCCACCTCCTCGGCGTAACGCAGGAAGGAGGTCTCACCCAGGCGGTGGGTCGCCTCCTCGAAGGCCCGCTTGCCGTAGATAGGGTGTTTCTTGATCTCCTCGAACTCCTCGGCGGTGAGCTTGCCCGGCTTGAGCAGGATGGCATCGGGCACGCCCACCTTGCCCACATCGTGCAGCGGCGCCGATTTGTAGAGCAGCTCGATGGTCTCGTCGTCGAGCTTGTCCGCATACTTGGGCAGGGCGCGCAGCTCCTCGGCCAGGCGCTTGACGTAGGTCTGGGTGCGGCGGATGTGACTACCGGTCTCGGGGTCGCGACTCTCGGCCAGATTGGCGAGGGTGAAGATGGTCACCTCCTGGGTGAGCGCCAGCTCACGGGTGCGGGAGTCCACCATCTCGTTGAGGTGGTCGCGGTGTAGCTTCAGCTCCACGTGGTTGGCCACCCGGGCCTTCACCAGTTCGATATGGAACGGTTTGGTGATGTAGTCCACCGCCCCCAGCGCCAGGCCGCGGGCCTCATCATCACGCCCATCCAGGGCGGTGATGAAGAGTACCGGGATCTCGGCGGTGATCGGGTCGGCCTTGAGCCGCTCGCACACCTGATAGCCATCCATCTCCGGCATCATCACATCCAGCAGGATCAGGTCGGGGCGCGGCTCGCGTCCCACCATGCTCAGGGCCTTCTCACCGCTACGCGCGGCGGTAACGATATAGTCACCGCTCAGGGCCTCCATCAGGATATCGATATTGGCCGGGGTATCGTCGACCACCAGCACTCGTGCCTTGCGTAGTTCCATTATCGTCCCGTCTCCGCTTCAAGCTGTTCGATCATCTTGCGTGCCAGCGCCATCGCCTCGTCGGTGTCATAGTCGCCCATCGCTCCCTCTACCCTGCCGATCGCCCCACGTAGTGGCGTGTTTTCGAGCAGTGAGAGCAACTCATCCAGCAGCTGCTTGGCCCTGGCCAGGTCATTTTCCACCTCGGCGACGAAATTCTCCAGCAGCGGCAGCACCTGCTCGACCGCAACCGGTTCATCGCCACCGCCCGCCGCCTGGGGGGCATCATCGTTCAGGCTCGCCAGTGAACTCATCGCCAGGGTAAAGGCCTCGCGGAAAGCGCTCAGCGCATCCTCCTGCCCGTCGCCAGCGTTAAGCGCACGCTCCAGGCTCCCCGCCGCCTGCGACAACGCCATCGCGCCGAGGTTGCCGGCGGAACCCTTGAGGGTGTGGGCGATGCGCAACGCATCTGGCCGCTCGTCCGCCGCCAGGGCCGCCTCCAGCCTCCCCAGGTCCCCCTGGTGGCCCTCGGCGAAGCTCTTGAGCAGCTTGAGATAGAGCTCGCGATTGCCCCCCAGCAGCTTCAGCCCGCGCTGCATGTCGATGCCGGGCAGGCCGGGCTCGGCCCCGGCGCCGCCTTCCGTGGCAACCGGGGCCGCGAGGCCCTCTCCACGGGGCTCGATCCAGCGGGTCAACACCATGTGCAACTCCTCGATATCAATGGGCTTGGCGACGTGGTCGTTCATCCCCGAGGCCAGACAGCGCTCGCGCTCCTCGGCGAAGGCGTGGGCGGTCATCGCCACCACCGGCATCTCACGCCAGCGCTCGTCGGCGCGAATCGCCCGGGTGGCCTGGTAGCCATCCATCACCGGCATCTGCAGATCCATCAGCACCAGGTCGAAGGGGCCGTCGCGTTCCAGCGCCTCCAGGCCTTCGCTACCGTCATCGGCGGTCACCACCTCCAGGCCGACGTTGCCCAGAAGTTCCAAGGCGATCTGCTGGTTGATGGCGTTGTCCTCCACCAGCAGTACACGCCCGCCGGCGATCTCGTCGATGCCGCTGACCTGGCTTGGCGCCTGATTCAGCGCCGCATGATGACCGCCGCTCTCGCTGACCACGTCGAACAGGGTGGAGGGGGTAACCGGCTTCTCCAGCATCTCCTCAATACCCGCGCGCCTTGCCTCGTCGCCGATCTCGCTGCCGTAGGCGGAGATCATCACCGGGCGCGGCTTGCTGGTGATGGTTTCATCATCGTGGACGCGGCGCCACAGCTCGATGCCGTCCATGCCGGGCATGCTCCAGTCGGTCAGCAACAGTTGATAAGGGCGCGAGAGGGCGCAGCCGCGGCGCAGCTCCTCGAGCGCCTCCTCGCCATCGCTACAGACGTTAACCGAGGCACCGAAGCGGTTCAACATCTCATGCATAATCTCCCGCGCGCTGGCGTTGTCATCCACCACCAGCACCCGCAGGCTCTCCAGCATCGGCTCATCGCCGGCCCTGTCACCGACCTTTTTCAGCTCCAGGGTGAAACTGAAGGTGGTACCCACGCCGACCTGACTCTCCACCTTGATCTCCCCGCCCATCAGCTCTACCAGCCGTTGAGAGATCGCCAGCCCCAGGCCGGTGCCACCATAGCGACGGGTAATGGAGCCGTCCGCCTGCTGGAAGGCCTGGAACAGATTACCCACCTGCTCGTCGCTCATGCCGATGCCGGTGTCGCAGACGAAGAAGTCGAGGCGCACGCCATCGCCGCTCATCTCCGCCGCGTCGATCACCAGCGCGACCTCACCCTCCTCGGTGAACTTGATGGCGTTGTTGAGCAGGTTGATCAACACCTGGCGCAGGCGCAGAGGGTCACCCTGCAGCATAAACGGCAGTCTACCCGGGACGTCCATCAGCAGCTCGACCCGATCGCCGCCGCCGCGGTGGACAATCACGTCGTTGACGTCGTCGATCAGGGTGCCGAGCGTGAAGGGGATGCTCTCCACCTCCAGCATCCCAGCCTCGATCTTGGAGAAGTCGAGGATATCGTTAATGATCCCCAGCAGGTTCTCGCCGGAGCGCAGCACCTTGCTGATATAGTCGCGCTGCCTGGCGTTGAGCTGGGTGTCGAGGGCCAGGCGGCTGAGGTTGATCACCGCGTTCATCGGCGTGCGGATCTCGTGGCTCATGTTGGCCAGGAACTCCGATTTCATCGCCGCCGCCGCTTCGGCCTGCTCCTTGGCCTCGGTGAGGCGACGCTCAGTCTCCTTACGCTCGGTGATATTCTTGATGTAACCGAAGTGGCAGAGGTGGCCCTTGTAGCGGGTGAGGTTGAGTGACACCTCCACCGGCACCAGGTCGCCGCCCTTGACCTTGTGCACGGTCTCAATGGTCATACCCTCGCCGACCACCGCGTGCTGCTTGATCTCCTGCACGTGGCGGGGCAGGTCCTCGGGGGTGAAGTTGGGGTCCCAGTCAGGGATGCTCCAGGTGAGCAGTTCCTCGCGTGGGTAGCCGTAGTGACGGACCGCCGCCTCGTTGACGTAGGCGAGACGGCAGCCCTCGTCGTTGTCGATGAGAAAGAAGGGGTCGGAGGAGTTCTCGATCATCATCCGGAACAGCTCCAGGTCCTCGTTGGCCTTCACCTGCTCGGTGACATCGTGGACCACGCCCACCATCTTCAGCGCCTCGCCCGCGGCGTTGCGCTCGACCCGGCCGGTCTCCTCCACATGGCGCACCTCGCCATCCTCGCGGACGATACGGTGAACGACGTTGTAGTGGTATTTGGGGTCGGCAACCGCCCGCTCCACCGCCTGTTGAACCTCCTCCCGGTCCTCTTCATGGATGGCGTCGATAAAGCGCTGATAGTCGGCCTCGAACTGTTGCGGCTCCCAACCGAAGATACGGTAGATCTCGTCGGACCAGGTCAGCGTGCCGCTACCAATATCCCACTCCCAGTTGCCCAGGTGGGCGATGCGCTGCGCCTCATTAAGGCTCCTCTCGTTCAGGCGCACCGCATATTCGGCGTTTTTACGCTGCGAGATGTCGTGATAGGTACCAAGAATGCCGATCACCTCGCCGCTCTCGTTCTGCAGCGGGATCTTATTGCTCTCCAGCCACACCTCACCGCCGGGCTGGCCGCCGAGGCGGGTCTCCACTCCCAGGCGCGCGCGGCCGGAGGAGAGCACCTTTTTATCATCGGCACGCCGGGCCTCGGCGTGAGCGGCCCAGGCCATCGCCTCATCCCGTCGGCCGATCAACTCGTCCGGTGAGGCGAAACCCGCATCGGAGGCGAACAGGTTGTTGCAGCCCAGATAGTTGCCCTTGAGGTCCTTCCAGTAGACACGCACCGGGATGGTCGAGAGTACCTGGCGCAACATGGATGTCTGGCGAGCCACCTCGCGGCTGATCTCGGCGTTGCGTAGCTCCAGTTCGCGGCGTTGCATCCTCATGCGGCTGCCGCGGCGGATCATAAACAGGGTGACGGCGATGCCGAGCAGCAGCGCCGCGATAAGCAGCTCCCAGGCCAACTCCAACCAGGTGGTATGCCCCCGCGCATCAATGCGGAAAATAAGATGGCTTACCGACAGTGTGTTGCTGGAGTTAAACTCAATGGCGCCCCCTTCCACCGCGCCCCGGGTGTTGAACAGGGGAAGCCATGGCTCATCATCGATGTCGCGATAGTAGTATTCGGCCTGTATGGGCGTCTCGGGGCCCGAGGTGAACAGCTGTTTGCCATCGATGCCGATGTAGATCAGACCGTTAACGCGCTGTACTCGCTCCTCCCTGGTGCTGGGCGTGTAACGGCCGCTATAAACGGCCTTCAGTACCACCACGTCGGGCAGTTTGGGGTGATCGATGCGGGCGAAGGCCACATGGCCATCGCCCACCGCATGGGCTATCGCCGTGCGCAGTTCGGGCAGCGCCGCTATGTTCTCTCCCAGCAGCATGCTGTTACTCACGGTGAAGGGCTCGATATAGAGCAGCGGGAAGGACGCCGCACCCGAGTCGGGTATCTGTTTGATGGTAAAGTTGAACAGGCCGCTATCGCGGGTTCTACGCTCAAACTCACCCACCTCATCGGCGCCGACCATGGGCATATAGCCGACCAGCTTTATGTGCTCATGGCGCTCCATCAGGGGCGAGGTGAAGATCTTGTATTCGTCGGAGTCGACGCTTTCGGAGGCCTGGAACAGGAGCGCCAAATCCTGAACCGACTCGCTCGCCGCCGAGAGCTTGTTCAGGACCTCGTTCTCCTGCAGCTGCACCTGGGAGTGGAACTCCGTCTCCGCCAGACTGACCATTCTGGCCCAGGCGAAAACCAGCAAGACGCAGGTGATTATGAAGCCGGAAGTGATCGATGGAAGTATTTGTTTGAGCGCGTTCTTATCATTATTCATTCGCTACCGCTCTACTTTACCTTTATGGCGTTGTAGGTCGAGGAGCGACTCAGTGTGATCCCTGCCCGCTCCAGTAATCTTGGATTGATATAGGCGGCCCAGCGACGATTGCTGACGACGGGGATATCTCCAGGCACCGCCCCATCGAGGATCTCCCTTGCCAACTGCGCGGACCACTCCCCCTGCTCCTCGGGGATCTTGGTTTTGTCAACCATAGCATAGGGCATCATCCAGTCGTAGTTGGTCACGCTAATGCGACCGGCATGCTCATACGCGGTGCTGGCGGCCTGCTCGGCATCCCAGTCACTGATCCCGGCATAGTTGCCAAGCACAATAAAATCGTAGTCCTGGCCTATTTTATAGCCCTCGATCCAGTCTCGCATGCTGCTGACCAGGCGTGTGTCGATTTCAATATGCTGGCGCGCGAA
>JBFFSW010000092.1:0-5892 GCA_041572195.1 Thiohalomonadaceae bacterium
ACATGTAGTCCAGCGTCTCACCGGTGACGGGGTCGACGATGCTCAGGTACTTGTAGGGGTCCTGCATGTAGCCGCTGGTCGTGGCGCGGCTGACGTTCAGCTGCACCAGGGTGCGGCGGTTGACCACCTGGGTGACACCGACCATGACGTCGAAGGTGTTCTTGGGCTCGCCACTCACACCGGTCCCCGAGGCGGAGGTGAAGGTGTTGACGTTCAGCGCCTCCAGACGTGTGGATTCAGTGAAGCTCTGCATCGCGGTGGGCGCGCCGGCCTGCGGCACCACCCAGTCCAGGGTCAGGCCAGCGCCGACGGCCAGGGTGGTCTGGCGGTTGTTGAACTCGCGGCTGTAGGTGTCCGACAGCCCCATGGAGACGTAGTCGGTCTCCGAGGAGATGGTGCCGGTCAGCGAGTTGCGCTGCAGGCGCGAGAGCGGCTTGTCCCAGTTGATGCTGAGGCTACCACGGGTGTCGCTGAAGTCATTCATCGGCAGCGCGCCGGCGGCGGTGGTGATCACCGAGCCGGAGGGGGAGGTGACCGTCAACACGTTGCTACCCTGACTCACACCCGGGGCCGCGCCGGTGGGCGAGGCGCCGGTGAGGGTGTCGAGGATGGCGGTGGCGGTGAGGTACTCATCCTCGCCGATGGCCTTCTTGGCGATGAAGCCGGGGGCGTAGACGCTGACGCGATCGACCTCGGAGTAGTACAGGAAGGTGGCATCCACGTCCCAGTCGCCGGTGTTGGGGCTGACCGCATTGGCGGTGCCGAGCACGCTGCAGCCGGCGACGGCCAGTGCGCCGCGAATCGATTTAGGTTTGTTCAGTTGCATCCGCAGCCGCCTCCGCCAACGCCCTGCCCGCCATGGGAGGCCTCTTTACTGAAATAGATGTGTTCGTCGATGTAGTTGTCAACGGGGTCGGGGACCAGCTGCATCTTCTCTTCGGCGAGAAGGTCGCGGTCCCACGGCTTGAGCTGCTCGACGCAGCCGGTCAGGCTGAGCAGACCGGCTCCGAACAGGATGACCAGACTCTTTTTCATCGTGGGATATGCCTCGTTCAGGGGTTCTTCTACTTACTGCAACAGTTCGCGGATTTCTTGCTCCAGGGCGGCGCGGTCCTTCTCGCGGAAACCGCGGTGGACCTTGACCAGGTTGCCCTCCTTGTCGATCAGGTAGGAGCTGGGCATCACCTCGACGCCGTACTTCTCGGCGGCGGTCCCTTCGGGGTCGTAGCCGATGGTGAAGGTGGCGGGGGTCTCGTCGGTGAAGCGTTTGACCAGATCGCGGTCCTTGTCCAGGTTGACGCCGAGGATGGTCAGACCGTAGTCACCGTAACGCTCCTGCATGGCGTTCATCCACGGGAAGGAGGCGCGGCAGGGGGTGCACCAGGAGGCCCAGAAGTCCAGGTAGACCACCCGGCCCTTGAGGGAGTCCAGGGTGAGCTCGCCCTTGTCGGTGGCGACGCTGAACTCCGGTGCGTGAGCGGCCTGAGCGCTTGCGGCGCCCAGCAGCAGGGCGGCGCTGAGGAAGAGGGAGGATAGCAGTCGACTCATGTTTGGCCTTCCAGTGTTGCGGCTGATGGGTAGTTTGCGCGCAAGTCTACGAGGCCAAACTGAAACCTGACTTAAGTTAATTGCCGGCCAGCAGAGCCAGCGACTCCTCGGCCAGGAACAGCGCCGGGTCGACGCGGGCGTCGTTGAGGCTGACGCTCCAGTGCAGGTGGGCGCCGGTGACCCGGCCGGTCTTGCCCACCGCCGCCACCACCTGGCCACGCTCGATCACATCGCCTACCTCGACATCAATGCGGCTGAGGTGGCAGAGCATGCTCACCAGCCCCTGGCCGTGGTCGATGAAGACGGTCTTGCCGTTGAAGAAGTAGTCGCCGGTCTCGACGATGCGCCCGCCGGTGGGGGCCTTCACCGGGGTGCCCTCGGGGGCGGCGATGTCCAGACCGCTATGGGGCTTGCGAGGCTGGCCGTTGAAGAAGCGGCGCTTGCCGAAGGGGCCGCTCATGATCCCCTCCACCGGCAGCAGGAAGCGGGTCTGCTCGGGGCTATCCTCGCGCCAGAGGCGGAAGGCGGCGCGGCTGCGCGCCTGATCGCGGCGGATGTGCTCCATGTCCATCTTCTCGGGGGTCACGTAGCGCTTGTTGCTGAGGGTGATGTGCTGCTCGGCGTACTGCTTGTCGCTCACCTCGAAGCTCAGCTCGCCCTCGCCGCCGCCCAGGCGCAGCCGCTGCATCCCCGGCTGGGTGGTGAGCGGCAGGCCGATCACCGCCCGCCACCAGCCGTCCGCCTCGCGCACCATCACCGGCTTGTCGTTGAAGTGGGCACTGGGCGCAGGGCCGTCGGCCGGGGCCAGCGGCAGGATGGCGATGCCGCCGGGCACCGCCAGGGCGCGCGGCAGGTCGGCGGCCTGCAGCGGGGAGCTCAGCAGCAGCAGGGCTAGAGCGTAGTTAAGGAGTTTCATCGATCACCTCGTTGACGTGACAGAGCAGGCGGCCGCGTCCCAGACGGGCCTCAATGGTATCGCCGGGCTTGGCCCGGTGGGCCTCGCGCAGCAACTCGCCGTCCTCCACCCGGCTGACGATGGCGTAGCCACGATGCAGGGTGGCCAGCGGGCTGACCGCCTCCAGGGTGGCTGAGGCAGCGGCCAGGCGTTGGCCGCGGCCTTGAAGCTGCTGCGACATGGCCCGTTGCAGGCGCGGGGCCAGGGGCTTGAGCCGCTCGCGCAGCTGCTCCAGGCGGTGCGCCGGGGTGTGGTGCTGCAGCCGCTGGAACTGGTGTTGCAGGCGCTGTTCGGCCCGCTGCAGCCGCGATTGCAGGGCGTGGCGCAGGCGCCGCTCCAGCTCGTCCAGGCGCTGGCCGCGCTCCTGCAGGCGGCGTCCCGGGTGGCGCAGGCGGCGGGAGAGGGCGCCAAGGCGCTCATTGGCGCGCTCCAGACGTCGCCCCATGGCCCCGGCCAGGCGCCGCTCCAGCTGGGCGAAGCGGGCCTGCCACTCGCCGCCGGGGGGGCTCAGCAGCTCGGCCGCCGCCGAGGGGGTGGCGGCGCGGGCGTCAGCGACGAAGTCGGCGATGCTGAAGTCCACCTCGTGGCCGACGGCGCTGACCACCGGGATGGGGCTGGTGGCGATGGCCCGCGCCACGCGCTCTTCGTTAAAGGCCTGCAGGTCCTCCAGCGAGCCGCCGCCGCGGCCGACGATGAGGGCGTCGCACTCGCCGCGCTCGGCGGCGGTCTTGATGGCGGCGACGATCTGCGCCGCCGCCCCCTCGCCCTGCACCTGAGTGGGATAGATGAAGACCGGCAGGGCGGGGAAGCGGCGGCCGAGCACGGTGAGGATGTCGTGCAGGGCGGCGCCTGAGGCGGAGGTAACCACCCCCACCGCACGCGGCAGGCTGGGCAGCGGGCGCTTGCGCTCGGCATCGAACAGCCCCTCGGCCTGGAGCCTGGCCTTCAGCTCCTCGAAGCGGCGCTGCAACAGGCCATCGCCCGCCTCCTCCATGTGTTCGGCCACCAGCTGGTAGTCGCCGCGCGCCTCGTAGAGGGTGGCGCGGACGCGCAGCACCACCCGCTGGCCGTTCTCGGGCATGAAGCGCAGCAGCTGGCGGCGCGAGCGAAACATGGCGCAGCGCACCTGGGCCGCCTCGTCCTTGAGGCTGAAGTAGATGTGACCAGAGGCGGGGCGGGCGAGGTTGGAGATCTCCCCCTCCACCCACAGCAGCGGCAGCGAGCCCTCCAGCAGGGCCTTGACCTCGCGGTTGAGGCGGGAGACGGAGTAGACGGTGCGGGTGGGGGTGGAGGACATGCGGCGATTATACCCGTCGGGCGGCGGCCTCGCCGCTATTGTCGCTGACCGGTCACGAGCCTATAATGCCCGGTTTATCCACGGCCAAGAAAAGCGGAACTCACCCATGCGAATCCTCCAGGAAGCCCTTACCTTCGATGATGTCCTGCTGGTCCCGGCGCACTCCAACGTGCTGCCCAAGGATGTCGACCTTCGCACCAAGCTGACCCGCGAGATCTCCCTCAATATCCCCATCCTCTCCGCGGCGATGGATACCGTCACCGAGCATCGCCTGGCCATCGCCCTGGCCCAGGAGGGGGGCATCGGCATCATCCACAAGAACATGACCGCCGAGGAGCAGGCGCGTCAGGTGCGCATGGTGAAGAAGTTCGAGAGCGGGGTGATCAAGGACCCCATCACCGTGCCGCCGAGCATGACCATCGGCGACCTGATCCGCCTGACCCAGGCGGAGAAGATCTCCGGCGTGCCGGTGGTCGATGGCGAGGACCTGGTGGGCATCGTCACCAGCCGCGACATCCGCTTCGAGACCCATTACGATGATGCCGTCTCCACCATCATGACCCCCAAGGAGAAGCTGGTCACCGTCAAGGAGGGGACCGACCGCGAGACCATCAAGGGGCTGCTGCAGAAGCACCGCATCGAGAAGGTGCTGGTGGTGAACGATGATTTCCGCCTGCGCGGCATGGTCACCGTCAAGGATATCCAGAAGGCCACCGACAAGCCCAACGCCTGCAAGGACGACCAGGGTCGTCTGCGCGTGGGTGCCGCGGTCGGCGTCGGCGCGGGTACCGATGAGCGCGTCGCCGCGCTGGCCGAGGCGGGCGTTGACGTGGTGGTGGTGGACACCGCCCACGGCCACTCCCAGGGCGTGCTCGATCGCGTCGCCTGGGTGAAGAAGAACTTCCCGCAGCTGCAGGTGATCGGCGGCAACATCGCCACTGGTGAGGCCGCCAAGGCGCTGGTCGAGGCGGGCGCCGACGCGGTCAAGGTGGGCATCGGCCCCGGCTCCATCTGCACCACCCGCATCGTCGCCGGTGTCGGCGTGCCGCAGATCTCCGCCATCGACATCGTCGCCCAGGCCCTGGAGGGCACCGGCGTGCCGCTGATCGCCGACGGTGGTATCCGCTTCTCTGGCGACATGGCCAAGGCCATCGTCGCCGGCGGCTACACCATCATGGTCGGATCCATGCTCGCCGGTACCGAGGAGGCTCCCGGTGAGGTGGAGCTGTTCCAGGGCCGCTCCTACAAGTCCTACCGTGGCATGGGTTCGCGGGGCGCCATGGGCGGTAGCACGGGCTCCTCTGATCGCTACTTCCAGGAGAGCACTGAGCAGGATAAGCTGGTGCCCGAGGGTATCGAGGGTCGCGTCCCCTACAAGGGCTCGATGCAGCCGGTGATCCACCAGTTGCTCGGCGGCCTGCGCTCCTCCATGGGCTACACCGGCTGTCGTACCATCGAGGAGATGCGCACCAAGCCGCAGTTCGTGCGCATCACCAACTCCGGTCTCTCCGAGTCCCACGTCCACGACGTGCAGATCACCAAGGAGGCCCCCAACTACCGCCTCTAATCGCGGTAGCATGGGTGTGAAAGGGGGCCGCAAGGCCCCCTTTGCATATGCAGTTTCAATCAAACGAAAGGCTAAGCATGAAATCGATCCTCTCCGTGTTCACCGTGGCCATCATCTCCCTGGGCCTGATGGGCTTCAGCATGGACGCCGAGGCCAAGCGCTTCGGCGGTGGTAAGTCCTTTGGCAGCGGTTCCAGCTACAGCTCGCCGTACAAGCGCTCTACCCCCAGCCAGAACACCACCAGCAACAGTACCGCCAACAAAACCGGTGCCATGCCCCAGCGTAGCGGCCTGATGGGCATGCTCGGCGGTCTGGCCCTGGGTGGCCTGCTCGGCGCGCTGTTCTTTGGCGGTGCCTTCGAGAACATCAACTTCTTCGACATCATCGTCTTCGCCCTGATCGGCTTCGTGCTCTACAGGCTCTTCGCCGCCAGGCGTCAGAAACCAGCCCCGGCGATGCCCGGTGTGGCCCGTGAGATGGAGCCCCAGTCACAGGCCGATTTCAACACCGACGTGATGTTCGGTG
>JBFFSW010000093.1:0-5890 GCA_041572195.1 Thiohalomonadaceae bacterium
CAGGCCCCCTGCCCGCCGATGGCGGCGAAGCACTCGTCGCGCAGGGGGTCGAGGATCAGTCCCATCACCACCTGGCCGCCGCGGCTGAGGGCCAGTGAGAGGGAGAAGTAGGGGATCCCGGCGGCGAAGTTGCTGGTGCCGTCCAGCGGGTCGAGCAGCCAGAGGCCCTCGTCGTTATTCTCCAGCAGGCGCTGCTGCTCTTCGGCGCTCATCTCCTCGCCAAGCACCTGGATCTCGGGGTAACGCCGTTGCAGCTCGTCGATGATACGCGCCTGGGCGGCGCCGTCGGCCTCGGTGACCAGCGAGCCGTCGGCCTTGGCGCTCCCCTCGACCCCGGCGGCGAAGCGCGGCAGCAGCTCCTCGCGGGCCACCTCGCGCAGCAGCTCGCCGAGTGAGTCGCACAGCGGCTTGTTCAACTCCATCACACACTCCCAGGGCATAAAAAAGGGGCGCACCGTCATCCGGTGCGCCCCCATTATAGGCCGATTCGACCGTCAGTATTCCCAACCGGCTCCCAGCATGATGCGGATGTCGTTGTAGCTGTAACGGTCATCGCTGTTGTCACGCGTCTTGTAATCGAAGGAGACCGAGTAGGTCTTGTGCTTGTGCCAGCTGTACTCGGCCTTGGCCTGGAGGTCCATGCCTGAGGCGCTCTTGCCGCCGCGCGCCGGGTCCTCGAAGTTGAAGGCGTTCGGGTAGTCGCTGCTGGTGTAGGCCAGCTTGCCGCGCAGGCGCAGGCGCTCGCTGTACTGGTGGATCAGGCGGGCGGAGAGCTCGCTCTGGTTGAGGTCGTTGTAACCGACGTGGTTATCCGAGCGCATCAGCAGGTTGTAACCCGCGTAGAGCACGCTCTTCTCGTTGAGGCGGTGACGCACGGTCACGTCAAAGGTGTTGTAGGTGTAGATGAGGAAGGGGTTGCCTGCCAGCAGGCTGCCGTTGGCGTTGTAGGCGTGGCGGTCGGTGTAGTCACGCAGCTCGTAGCTATAGGCCAGCTTCAGCTTGGTCGGCTTGGCGAGACGACGCTCGACATCGAAACCCAGCAGGGTGTGGCTGTGGTCGTACTGCGACCAGACCACCGGGTCGTTGTAATCCAGGGTCTCGTAGAGAAAGTCGACGCCGAGCTGGTAGCCGCGAATCGCGCGCTCATAACGCCCCTCCAGGCCGAAGGACTTGTAGGTGTAGCGGTTGGAGACATCGGCGCCAGTGAGGGTGGAGGTCTTGGGGTCGCCGGTATCGCGATCGGTGTAGACCTCGTTGTGGCTGCTGATGAAGATGCCGCCGTAGACGCTCTCGCGCTTACGACGCTTGGCGTTGAGCACCCGCTCGGCGCCGATGCTGATGTCGTGGTCGGTGTAGTTGGCGTCCGCGGCGCCGAGGTAGAAGCTGCTGCCGAGGCGGTAGTCGGCCAGCAGGGTGGTACGCTCGTCCAGCGCCTGGCTCATCTCCGCCTTCACCTTCAGCGGCACGTAGAAGGAGCCCTGCTCGCTGGGGCTGACGATGGTGGCACCGGTGGGGTCGGCATAGTAGTCGGCATAGCTGTGGTCCGGGGCACGGAAGACATTGCTCTCGTAGCCCAGGCCGGTGTCGATGGACCAGTGGAACTCACGCTGCGCCTCGGCGGCGACGACGCCGCCCGAGGCCATGATGGCGGCCAGCGCCAGGGTGGTTTTACGGTAATTAAACACGATCGCTTCTCCTTAGGGGGTCAATTGTTGTCCTGATGGTCGATGCTTTCCAATTCACTGAGTAGCCCCGCGTGCTCGGGGGCCAGCTTGAGTCCTTTTCGCGCCTCGTCACGGGCCGCGTTCAATCTTCCGGCCATGCGCAGGGCGTGGGCGTAGGCCAGGCGCAGTTCCGAGTCGCCTGGGGTCATGTCCAGTGCCTGACGGAAACGGGTGAAGGCCTCGTCATAACGTTTCAGTTCGCTCAGGCTGCCCGCCAGCAGCGCATGCGGCTTGACGCTGCCCGGCTCCAGCTCCAGCGCTCGGTCGAGCACCTCCACCGCCTCGTCGTGGCGCCCCAGGCGCTGCAGCGCCAGCCCCAGGTTGAGCCAGGCCGGTGAGTAGGTGGGGTGACGCTCGAGCACGTCACGATAGATGCCCACCGCGCGCTCGTCGTTGCCCTCGCGGCTCCAGCGCACCGCCAGGTTGAGCTGGGCGGCGCGATAATCCGGGCGCAGGGCGATGGCCCGTTCGTAGGCCTTGATCGCCTCCGCGTTGTCATCGAGCCCGGCATGGCTCAGGCCCAGGTTGTACCAGGCCTGCGGATAGTCGGGGCGGATCGCCACCGCCTTGCGGAAGGCCTGGATCGCCGCCTCCAGCTCGCCATGGCGTCGCTGCGCCAGACCCAGGTTGTACCAGGCCGATGCGTACTCCGGTCGCAGCTCGATGGCGCGCCGGTAGGCCGCCAGCGCCAGCGGATAATCCTTGCGCGCCGCGTGCACCAGGCCGAGGTTGAGCAGCGCCTCGGGGTAGTCGCCGCCACGCAGCTCCAGGGCCCGCTGGTAGTGCTCCACCGCCGCCTCGTACTCCTTCAGGCGGTAGTCGCAGCGGCCGAGGTTGAACCAGGCCTGCTCGTGCTTAGGTTCATATTGCAGCACCAGGCGGAAACGCTCCGCGGCCATCGACCACGCCTGGTTATCCAGCATCAGCACGCCCAGGTTGTACTGCGCCAGGGTGTAGGTGGGGTCCAGCTCGACCGCCTTCATATAAATGAGTCGCGCCTCGTCATCCTTGCCGCTACGGGCGAGGCCGAGGGCGATCCGTGCCAGGGCCACCGGATTACCCGCGGCCAGGCTCTGCGCCTGACGGTACCACTCGGCGGCGGCCTCGCGTCCGGCCTCACTGTCGGGCTCCATCTCCGCCAGCGCCAGGCGCGGTTCGATATAGGCGGGGTGGAGGCGGATGGCGCGCTCGAAGCTCTGGCGGGCGCGACCCCGGAACTCCCTGCCCTGCGCCAGCAGCGCCTCGCCATGGTGGAACAGGGCGCGGGCGCGGCGCTCGCCTCCTCCAAGCTCCGAGGCCTTTTGCAGCAGTTCGGCCGCCTCCGGGTGCTCGCCACGCTTGAGCAGCAGCAGGCCCAGGTTGTAGTGCCCCTCGAAGTGGTTGGGGGCGGCAACGATCAGGCTGCGGTAATCCCGCTCGGCGGCCTGCTCCCGGCCGAGACGCCGGTGCACCAGTGCACGGTAGAAGTAGGCGCCAACGAAGACCGGCTCCAGCGCCACCGCATTATCGAAATCGACCAGCGCGCCAGCATAGTCCTCCAGCCGGTAACGGATCAGTCCCAGGTCGGCCCAGGCCTGGGAGCTGGGCGCCTCGGCGAGGATACGCCGATACTCCGCCTCGGCCTCGGCCCACTGCTCGGCCTCGGCCAGGCGCGCCGCCTGCTGATAGCGCGGGTCGTCGCTACGCACCACGGAGATGGAGGGCATCGCCTCCTCATCATCACCGGCCTGCTCGGTGCTGGGTGCCTGGATGGTGATCACCGTCACCTGCTCCGCCTCCAGTCCCGCCTCGTAGCGTACGTAGAGCAGCAACAGAAAGAGGGCGCCGAGCACCAGCAGGATGGGGACGAAACTCTCGCGCAGGCTACGACGGATCACAGCTGTTCCTCCTCATGGATCGCCTCGAGCAGTCCACGCATGGGGGTGAAGTTGGCGTTCTGTATCTCCAGCCCGGGGCGGGCGTTGATCTCCAGGATCACCGGCCCCTGTTCGGCGATGGCCACATCCACCCCCAGGTATTTCAGCGGTACCGCCTCGGCGGCACGGCGGCCATACTCCATCACCCGTTCCCAGTGTGGGATGGCGAAATCGATCAGTGGCGCACCGCTGTCGGGGTGGTGCTCCAGGGGTGTGCCCGCGATCATCGCATGGGTGCTGCGCCCCCTCTCCAGGTCGATGCCGATACCCACCGCACCCTGGTGCAGGTTGGCGCGGCCGTCGGAGTGGCTGGTGGGGATGCGGCTCATCGCCATCACCGGTTCGTGACGGTAGAGGATCAGACGCACGTCGGCCAGCCCCCGATCGTAGATGGCATCAATCGCCTGATGCTGGACGATGCGGTCCTCGATGATGGCCACATCGGCCGTATCGTGGGAGTAGACGCCGAAGATGATGTCGGTGATGTGCCGCTGCAACTCCTCCAGCGTCACCCGGCGCCCACTGACGCTGAGCCAATCCTCGCCGTCACGCCCGACGATCACCAGGATGCCGTTGCCGCCGCTGCCCTGCGCGGGCTTGACGACGAAATCCGTCAACCCGCCCAGCTCCTCGCGCAGGTTGCGCAGGTCGAAGAAGTACTCGTAGGCGAAGTGGGTGCGCGGCACCGGCACCCCCACCTTCTCCAGGGTCTCCTTGGCCAGCAGCTTGTCGTTGGCGTAGGGGAAGTGGCGGCGCGCGTTGCTCGGGTAAACGAACCCGAGGTTGCGGTTGTTCATCGCCAGCACCCTGGCGGCGCCACGACGCATCCGTTTGATGCCGCTCATCCACTTAGTCAGCATGGCGCGCCCCCTCGGCGGCGATCAGGCGGCGGAAGCGAATGAACTCGCTCAGGCGCATGCCGATCCAGCGACCCAGCCAGATGTTGAGCGCCATCACCACCAGCAACAGCTCGGGAAAGGCGAGCATCAGCGACTGCATGAACAGCGAGTTCATCGCCGCGTAGGCGGCGGCGATCACCACCAGGGTCATCGACATGATGCGCATGGCGTGTCCCATGCCCTGCTCCTCGACGGTGATAGCGAAGCGCTCGGCGGTGATGGCGAGGATGGCGATGGGGAAGAGGGTCATCTGCGCCAGCTCGAACAGCCCGGCGTTCACCCCGCCGACGGTCATGCCCATCATCAGCATCACCACCACCGCCAGGATCACCGCCATCTTCGGCGAGTGCAGCAGCTGCAGCCAGTCCAGCCCCTTACGCACCAGCGCGGTGGCGACGATGATCAGCACGAAGCCGATCATGCCCCAGAGCAGCCCGGTCTCGCGCGCGGCGGCGGCAATCAGCGCCGGCAGGAAGGTACCGAAGGTCTCCAGGCCGATGACGTTGCGGAAGACCACGGTGATAAAGGCCCCCAGCGGGATCATCAGCAGCACCTTGAGCAGGTCCTGGGAGATACCGACGCGCTCGAACATGGCGTAGAAGTTGAGCACGTTGAGGAAGGAGTCCTGCAGCGCCTGCTGCGCCTCGTAGCGCGGCACCATGCGTTTGACCGTCTTGAAGGCGTACTGGAAATTGACGTTGGCGGTGTGGTGGAAGAGCACCTTGTCGCCGCGGTAAAGGGTGAGGAAGTTGGCCGAGATCTCGGCGAAGTGATCGTTAATGGTGTCGAAGGGCACCCAATGGCCGTTGACGTAGGCCTCCACCCACTGGTGGCTGGTGCGCTTGCTGCCACTCTCCATGATAAAGCCGCCGACCAGTCGCGCCGGGATGTTGACCCGCCGGGCCATGGCCACGAACAGGCGGCTCTTGCCATTGCAGCTCGCCTCCCCCAGCTTCAGCGCGGTGAGCGCGTCGGTGTAGCCGGAGAAGTTGCGGTTGCGCAGATTGTCCTGCAGGTGACGGTGGATGCGCCGCAGGGTGTCGGCCACGTCGCGCTCGTCCTCGGGCGGTAGGATGGTGTTGATATTGAGCTGGATCAGCGGGTCGTTCACCTGCACCCCCTCCTCCTCCTGGAGGTAGGCCTCCAGCTCCTCGGGGTAGCGCTCTGGGATGGGCATGTTTTCCGGCAGCTCGTAACGCACCTGCTTGGTCTGCACCAGATAGGTGTAACGGATATCGTGCACCCCCTCGACCGCGTTGCCCTGCCAGGAGGCCACGCGGTCACCACCCTCCCCCTGCTGGCTGAGCAGGAAGCGGCCGGAGGCGTTCTGCTCCTCCAGCACCAGTTGGCG
>JBFFSW010000094.1:0-5874 GCA_041572195.1 Thiohalomonadaceae bacterium
CTACCAGCGCCAGCTTCTCGCCGGCGGCGATGGAGAAGGCAACATCCTCGACCACGCGCAGCCGCTCCCCTTCGTGACCGAAGGCGATGTTGAGGCCGTTGATCTCCAGCAGCTTATCCACGCCCTAGCCCTTTCGCGTATCCAGCGCGGCGCGCAGCGCCTCACCGATGAAGATGAGCAGCATCAGGGTGCCGACCAGCACCAGGAAGGTGCTCAGCGACAGCCACCAGGCGTCGATGTTCTCCTTACCCTGTGAGAGCAGCTCGCCGATGCTGGGGGTGGTCGGCGGCACGCCGAGGCCGAGAAAATCGAGCGAGGTGAGCGCCAGGATCGCCCCGGAGACACGGAACGGCAGGAAGGTGATCACCGGGGTCATGGCGTTGGGCAACAGGTGGCGCCACATGATTTGCCGATTGCTCAGCCCCAGCGCACGCGCGGCGGTAACGTAATCCATATTGCGCCCCTTGAGGAACTCGGCGCGCACGTAATCGGCCAGCCCCATCCAGCCGAACAGCGAGAGCAGGATGATCAGCAGCAGCACGCTGGGTTGGAAGATGGAGGCGAAGATGATCAGCAGGTAGAGCTCCGGCATCGATCCCCACACCTCGATAAAACGCTGGGCATAGAGATCGACACGGCCGCCGAAGTAGCCCTGCACCGCCCCGGCGAGGATGCCGATCAGGGTACCGACCAGGGTCAGCGCCAGGGCGAAGAGTACCGAGAGGCGGAAGCCGTAGATGAGCCTCGCCAGCACGTCACGGCCACGGTCGTCGGTACCGAGGATATTCTCCTCCGAGGGCGGCGCGGGATTGGGCAACTCGGAGAAGTAATTGATGGTGTCGTAACTGTAGGGGTTGAGCGGATAGACGGCCCAGTTGTCGCCACGGCTCAGCTGTTCGCGGATAAAGGGATCGAGATAATCGGTCTCGGTGATGAAGTCGCCGCCGAAGGTGGTCTCTGGGTAGGTCACCAGCAGCGGCAGGTAGATCTCCCCCTCGTAGCTCACCAGCAGCGGCCGGTCATTCGACAGCACCTCGGCGAAGAGGCTGAGGATGAAAAGCACGGAGAATATCCACAGACTGACGTAACCCCGCTTGTTGGCGCGGAAGCGTCGCCAGGCGCGACTCGTGGGCAGAGTGACGCTCATCGGTTCACCGACTCGAACTGAATACGCGGGTCCACCAGCACGTAGCTGATGTCGGTCAGCAGCTTGGCGACGAGACCCAGCAGGGTGAAGAGGTAGAGGGTGCCCATCACCACCGGGTAGTCGCGCTTAATCACCGACTCGTAGGAGAGCAGGCCGATGCCGTCGAGGGAAAATATCGTCTCGATCAACAGCGAGCCGCTGAAGAAGGCGGCTATGAAGGCGCCGGGAAAACCGGTGATCAGCGGGATGATGGCGTTGCGGAAGACGTGCTTGTAGAGCACCTTGCCCTCGCCCAACCCCTTGGCGCGCGCGGTCAGCACGTACTGCTTGCCCAGCTCCTCGAGGAAACTGTTCTTGGTGAGCATGGTCATCACCGCGAAGTTGCCCATCACCATGGCGGTCACCGGCAGGGCCATGTGCCAGAGGTAGTCGAGCACCTTGTCGAACCAGGCCAGCTCGTCCCAGTTGTCGGAGACCAGCCCGCGCAGCGGGAACACATCCCAGAAGCTGCCGCCGCCAAACAGCACCAGCAGGGTGATGCCGAGGACGAAGCCGGGGATGGCGTAACCGATCAACACCAGGGTGCTGGAGAGCACGTCGAAGGGGGTACCGTCACGCACCGCCTTGGCGATCCCCAGCGGCACGCAGATGAGGTAGGTGAGCAGGAAGCTCCACATCCCCAGGCTGATGGAGACCGGCAGCTTGTCGATCACCAGATCCACCACGCTCTTGTGCTGGAAGTAGCTGTCGCCCAGATCAAAGCTCAGATAGTTGCCGATCATCTCGACGAAGCGCTGCCAGGCCGGTTTGTCGAATCCGTAGTAGGCGTTGAGCTCGGCCAGCCGTTCCTCATCCAGCCCCCTGGCGCCGCGATAGAGACCCTGCGCCCCGCTGCTCGCCTCGCCGTGCGCCCCCTGCCCCTGCAGCTGCGCCACCAGCTGCTCCACCGGGCCGCCGGGGACGAACTGGATCACCGCGAAGGTGATCGCCAGCACCCCCAGCAGGGTGGGGATCATCAGCAGCAGTCGACGCAGGATATAGGCGGCCACTATTCACTCCCCCCCTCGGCCCACCAGCTGGAGAGCACCCAGTCGCCAACATCATAGTAGAGCGGCAGGCTATCGGGCATGCCGAAGCGATCCCAGTAGGCGATGCGGTGACTGCCGATGAACCAGTGCGGCACCAGGTATTCACCGTGCAGCAGCACCCGGTCCAGGGCGCGGGTGGCGGTGACCAGGGCCTTGCGATCCTCGGCATAGATCACCTGCTCGACCAGTGCATCGACCACCGGGTCGGCGAGGCCGAAGAGATTACGTGCACCACTCTGCTCGGCCGAGCTGGAGTGGAACACACTCATCAACTCATTACCGGGCGACTGTGACTGACCGAAGCTGGCGACCACCATATCGAAGTCGAAGTTATCCATGCGCTGTTTGTACAGGGCGGTATCGACGGTGCGGTAGTCGACGACGATGCCCAGCTTCTCCAGGTTGCGGGCGAAGGGGGCGAGGATGCGCTCGAAGCCCTTCTGCGCGAGGATCACCTCGAATCGCAGCGCCTCCCCCTTCTCATCACGCAGGGCGCCGTCCCGGTAAACCCAGCCTGCCTCACGCAACAGCGCCTGGGCCCGGCGCAGGTTGGCGCGCAGGCTGGAGGGGGCGACGGTGGCGGGCGGTCGCCACTCGTAGGTGAAGATCTCCGGTGGCAGTCGGTCGCGGAAGGGCTCCAGCAGCGCCAGCTCATCCCCCTCGGGCAGGCCGCGGGCGGCCAGTTCGCTATTGCTGAAGTAGCTGTCGCAGCGTTGGTACTGGCCGTAGAAGAGCTTGCGGTTGGACCAGTCGAAATCCAGCGCCAGGCTGATCGCCCTGCGCACCCGCTTGTCCTGAAACATCGGTCGCCGCAGGTTAAAGACGAAGCCCTGCATACCGGCGTTGTTGGCGTGTTTGAGCTCGGTCTTGAGGATGCGACCATCGGCGAACTTGGGGCCGACGTAATCGCGTGCCCACTTCTTGGAGTTGTACTCGTGGATGAAGTCGAACTCACCGGCCTTGAACGCCTCCAGCGAAACGGTGAAGTCGCGGTAGTACTTGTAGGTGACCTTCTCGAAGTTGAACATGCCGCGGCGCACACCGAGCTGCTCACCCCAATAGTCGGGATTGCGCCGGTAGGTGATGTTCTTGCCCAGGTCGTAGCCGTCAATGAGATAGGGCCCGCTGGCGATGGGCACGGTCAGCGCCAGCTTGTCGAAGGGGGTGTCGCCCACCCAGGCCCGTGAGAAGACCGGAATCTCCCCGGCGATGAGGTGAATCTCCGGATTGACCCGGGCGAACTCGAAGCGCACGGTACGCTCGTCCACCACCACCGCCCGTTCGATGTCGGCCCAGTAAAAGCGGTACTGCGGGTGACCGTGCTCACCCTTGAGGGTGTCAAAGGAGAACTTCACATCCTCGGCGGTGACCGGAGAGCCGTCGTTGAAGCGCGCCTCGGCTCGCAGACGGAAGGTGGCCGAAAGGCGGTCCTCGGCCAGCTCCACATCCTCGGCCAGCAGTCCATACTGACTGAAGGGCTCGTCCAGGCTCTTCACCATCAGCGACTCGAACATCAGGTTGCCGAGTCCGTCGGCGGCCATCCCCTTGAGGATGTAGGGGTTGAAGGAGTCGAAGCTGCCGAAGCCCGAGAGCACCAGCTCGCCGCCGCGCGGGGCATTGGGATTGACGTAGTCGAAGTGGTCAAAGTCGTCGGGATATTTGGGCGTATAGCCCATCGCCTGCGAGGGGGCGGCCTGGGTTTGGCCGCCATAGGCGAGCAGTGCGACCAGCAACGGCGCGATGAGTGGACGCATCAGTTGCCCCGCAGGATCTCCTGCTCCCCCTGCAGCTTACCGATGATCACCGCGCCGCAGGAGTCGGAGAAGACGTTGACCGAGGTGCGCATCATATCCAGCACCCTATCCACCGCCAGGATCAGTCCGATCCCCTCCGCCGGCAGGCCGATGGTGGCGAGGATGATGGAGATCGCCACCAGGCTGGCAGCGGGAATACCGGCCACGCCGATGGAGGTGAGCAGCGCCACCAGGACGATGGTGAACTGGGTGGCGAAGCCCAGCTCGATGCCGTAGGCCTGGGCGATGAACATCGCCGCTACGCACTCGTAGAGCGCGGTGCCGTCCATGTTCACCGTCGCTCCTAGCGGCAGCACGAAGGAGCTGGTGCGATTGGAGACCCCGGCGTTCTTCTCCACGCACTCCATGGTGATCGGCAGGGTGGCCGAGGAGGAGGCGGTGGAGAAGGAGGTGAGCAGCGCCGGGGCCATCGCCCGGTAGTGACGCAGCGGGTTCACCCCGGCGACGAAACGCAGCAGCAGCGGCATGGTGACGAAGAGGTGCAGTGCCAGCGCCGCCACCACCGAGAGAAAGAACCACAGCAGCGGCACGAAGGCCTGCAGTCCGGTGGATGCCACCACCTTGGCCACCAGGGCGAAGACACCGATCGGGGCGAACAACATCACCCAGTCGGTGATGCGCATCATGGTCTCGTAGACACCCTGCCAGAAGTTGAACTGACTCTCGGCGTACTCCTCCTGCACCTTGGTCATAAAATAGCCGAACAGCAGGCTGAAGAAGATCAGCCCCAGCATCTGTCCCTCGGCGGCGGCGGCGAAGAGGTTGGTCGGTACCATGCGCAGGAAGATATCGACCACATCCCCCACCCCTCTGTCGGCCACCTTGGCCTCGATGGCCGCGGTGTCGGCGGAGAAGCCGATGCGATCCTTCACCGGCCCCTGCTCGTCGATGCCCGGCTGCACCATGTTGACCACCGCCAGGCCGACCAGGATCGCCAGCAGGCTGGTGCTCATGTAGTAGAGCAGGGTCTTACCGCCGAGACGACTCAGGGCGTTGGAGCCGCCGATACCGGCGATGCCGACGATGATCGAGGAGACGATCAACGGCACGATCAGCATCTTCAGGGCATTGAGGAAAAGCTGGCCGACGAACTCGAAGATCGCGTAGAAGCTGACGCCGAAGATCGCCGCCTCGGTGCCGGTAAGGCTGCCGACGATAACCGCCAGCGCCAGGGCGATAAGGATCTTCCAGTGCAGGGCCATGAGCTCTTATCCCCGTTACTGGCGCTTGACGATCTCGGCGCTGGCACGCAGGCCACGGGCGAAGGCGTCACCGGCGGCCTGGCTGGAGGCGCCGCGCATCTCGTTCAGCAGCGCCTCGTCATCGGCACCGATGGCCACCTCGCCCTCGTGAACCGCGTAGAGCTGCAACAGGGCGCGGTCGCCGTTGGGCATCACCAGGGTATCGCTGTGCTTCTCACCCTCGGCCGGGTGCGGCAGACGGAAGGCGGCGGCGCCGAGGGCGCGCGGCAGCCCCTGGGCGTCACGGCGGGCACCGTCGATACGCTGCCACTCGACACCGTTGGCGCGGGCCAGCTCCTCGGCGGAGCCACCCTCGTCCAGACCACGCTTGAGCTCGGCGACCAGCTCGTCGAGCTCGGCGCCAACCATCTCGCGCTTGAGGCGGGCCTCGATATCGGCGCGCACCTCGGCCAGCGGACGCAGCTGCTCGGGCACGCTCTCGGCCAGGCGCAGCACCAGCATGCGCCCCTCACCCAGCTCCAGCGCCTCGCTGTTGAGAGCGTCGACCTTGACAGTCTCGGCGAAGGCGGCGTTACGCACGCGATCATCGGCGGCCACCCCGTCACCCTCGCCACGACTGAAGA
>JBFFSW010000095.1:0-5825 GCA_041572195.1 Thiohalomonadaceae bacterium
ATCTCATCCAGGGTCTGCGGCGAACGGAAGGCGAGATAACCGCGCAGGGCGCTCATGACGTTGACCCAGGCGTAGCGCATGTCGCCGTGAACTGCTGGCGGTGGCCTTCTTGGGTTGGGTCTTTTTCAGCGAGCGTGCCAGGGCCAGGGCTCGTTGCAGTCGCTGGCAGATGCGTTTGAAGACGGCGTCGCTATCGCCGTCGGCCTCTACCCGGTGCAGCTTGCCCTGCTGCTGGTAATAGTTGGCCATCGGCTCGGCGTGGGCGTTGTAGACCCGTAGACGGTTGTCGATGGCCGCCTCGCGGTCGTCGGCGCGGCGGTGCAGGGAGCCACCGCAGGCGTCGCACTGGTCGTCCATGCGCGGCGGATCGGTGAAGATGTTGTAGACGGCACCGCAGTCACGGCAGGTGCGGCGCCCACCGACACGCTCCAGCAGGGTATCGTCATCCAGCTCCAGCTGGAGAACGGCATCCAGGGGGATCTCGTTGGCCTCAAGCAGGGTGTCCAGGGTCTCGGCCTGGTTGAGGTTGCGCGGAAAGCCGTTGAGGATGAAGCCATCCTTGGTGTCGGCCAGTTTTAGACGCTCGGCATAGACCAGCAGCATCAGCTCGTCGCTGAGCAGGTGACCCCCGTCCATCAGCTCCTTGACCTGTTGGCCCAGGGCGCCGTCGGTGTTCGCGATATCACGCAACACCTCACTGAGGTGCAGCTGAGGTACCTTGTACTTCTTCACCAAACGGGCGATCTGTGTCCCCTTACCCGAACCGGGAGCACCCAGTAGTGCAATCCTCATGGCGGCCTAACATCCCCTTAGGTATAAATTATTTTTATTAGCTCATCAGCTAACGCCGCTAAATTGTTAAGTTTTTTCCATGATGGTATACACAAAATGCATTACCCATCCCGGCGGCGTGCGTTTAAGCTAATCCGACTTGAATGCACAAGTCAATCAGAGACGGGCACGATAAGCCCGCGGTGAGGCACTCCGCTCAGTTTTGAGCCGGAAAAAGGGCCACGCATTGCGCATTTCGACAGAATAACCAAAACCATATAGGGAGAACGCAGCACATGGCGAAAAAAATGAACGCCTTCTACGCCCAGTCGGGCGGTGTCACCGCCGTTATCAACGCCTCAGCCGCAGGCGTCATCGAGACCGCGCGCGCCAACAAGGACAAGATCGGCAAGGTCTACGCGGGCCGCAACGGCATCATCGGCGCCCTCACCGAGGACCTGATCGACACCTCCAAGGAGACCAAGAAGACCATCGCCGGTCTGCGTCACACCCCCTCCGGGGCCTTTGGCTCCTGTCGCTACAAGCTCAAGAGCCTGGAGGCCAACAAGCGTGAGTACGAGCGCCTGATCGAGGTGTTCAAGGCCCACAACATCGGCTACTTCTTCTACAACGGCGGCGGCGATTCCGCCGACACCTGCTACAAGGTCTCCCAGCTCTCCAAGAAGATGGGTTTCCCGGTGCAGGCCATCCACGTGCCCAAGACCGTGGACAACGACCTGCCGATCACCGACAACTGCCCCGGCTTCGGCTCGGTGGCCAAGTACATCGCCGTGGCCACCCGTGAGGCCAGCTTCGACGTCGCCTCCATGTGCGCCACCTCCACCAAGGTGTTCGTGCTGGAGGTGATGGGCCGTCACGCCGGCTGGATCGCCGCCGCCGGTGGCCTGGCCTCCGATGATGAGATCGACATCCCGGTGGTGATCCTCTTCCCCGAGGTGCCCTTCGACCGCAAGAAGTTCATGAAGGCGGTGGACGATAAGGTGAAGCAGTTCGGTTACTGCTCCGTCGTGGTTTCCGAGGGTGTGGCCACCAAAGACGGCAAGTTCCTCGCCGACCAGGGTCTCAAGGACGCCTTCGGCCATGCCCAGCTCGGCGGCGTTGCCCCGGTGGTGGCCGGCATGATCCGTGAGGACCTGGGTTACAAGTACCACTGGGCGGTGGCCGACTACCTGCAGCGCGCCGGTCGTCACATCGCCTCCAAGTCCGACGTCGATCAGGCCTACGCCATGGGCAAGGCCGCCGTCGAGCTGGCCCTGCAGGGCAAGAACTCGGTGATGCCTACCGTGGTGCGCACCTCCGACAGCCCCTATCGCTGGAAGGTTGGCGAGGCGCCGCTGGCCAAGGTGGCCAACGTCGAGAAGATGATGCCCAAGAGCTTTATCACCAAGGATGGCTTCGGCATTACCCCCAAGTGCCGCAAGTACCTGGAACCGCTGATCAAGGGTGAGGATTATCCGCCCTACGGCAAGAACGGCATGCCGCAGTATGTCCGCATCAAGGGCGTACTGGTGCCGAAGAAGCTGGAGCCGTTTGAGGTGTAAGGCGAGGCAGGAGCAATAAAAAGGGGCCACCGGGCCCCTTTTTTTATTTGCGCGGTAAGGTTCTACTCCACCTCGGGTTGAGGCTCTGCACTAGTATTGGCCATCTGCAGCAGGAAGTAACCGATACCCCCCTCGATGAAGGCGGAGTACTGCCAGATGATGTCGGGCAGACTGATGCCCATGCTTCCCCAGAGATCAAAGCCCGAATAGCTGCCGATGAAATCGACCAGGGCGAAGATGATGAGTGCGATACCTGCGAATTTCATAATACGCTCCTTGTTTTTGTATGCGCGGATCTGAGTGTCCGCTGGGGTAAAGACTAGCATTAATTGTGGTGGGGTGCAGTCTAGCTGGCGAGGATCGCCATTAGCATCAGAAGAACTCCGGCGAGGAGCAGGAAGAGATAGCCTAGGGGAATGGCGGCGCGTTTTCGCTGCTCAAGTCGGTGCCTAAGCCGCCGTACCGCCGCATCATCCAGATCCCCGCAGTGCGGGCACCGCACATGCTTGTTATGTTCGTAATAGAGCGTGCAGCGTTCGCAGGGCTCGCCCTTCATGAATTTTTTGCGGAAGGCGTAGCTGGCGCCTAGGCCTGTGGGGGGCATGGGAAGTCCTTTTACTGTTTGTAGTAGGTACCCGGTGGGTTACGCTCCGCTAACCCACCCTACATCTATTCCCCAAACACACTCCTAGAATCAAACACCGGCCCATCCACGCAAACCCTTTTCATCGCCGGCCCATTCTCGGTCTGCACCTGTACAACACACCCGGCGCAGCCGCCGATGCCGCAGGCCATGAACTCTTCCATGGATACCTGACACGGTAAGCCATACTCATGCGCCAGTTTTGCGACCGCTTCGAGCATGGGGTGGGGGCCGCAGGAGTAGATGCCGACCTCGGCGCGCTGCTCATCGCTGAGGGCGTCGAGCCAGCGGCGGGCGAGGTCGGTGACGTAGCCCTCGAAGGTGCCGGGGTAGCCCTGCAGGGAGGCGAGGCGGCAGGCGACGCCCCAGTCCTCCAGCAGCGGCATGGTGGCGGTCACCTCGGCGGGCATGCCGGGGACGATGTGCTCTGAGGGGCGTGCCTTGAAGGGGAAGGGCACCTCGGAGCCGAGGATGACGAAGGGGCTCTTGTCGCTGCCCTTGAGCGACTCGGCGACGAAGACCATGGGCGGCATGCCGACGCCGCCGCCGATGAGCAGCGGGCGCTTGATGTTCTCGGCCACCTCGAAGGGCTTGCCGATGGGACCGATGAGGCTTAGGGACTCGCCCACCTTGCGCTGGGAGAGCAGCCGGGTGCCTTCGCCGAAGGCCTTGTAGAGCAGCTGGATCTCACCGCTGGCGGCGTCGGCGCGCATGATGGAGATGGGGCGGCGCAGGGGGCGCCGCGGGTCCACGGTGAGGTGCACGAAGCTGCCGGGCAGGGCCTTTGAGGCGATGCCGGGGGCCTTGAGGCGCAGCTGGTACTGATCGCCGTCGAAGGCCTGGTGGTCGAGGATCTCGCACTCTTCCAGCTTGAGGGTGTCGCGGTGTTCGGGATGGCTCATGGGCTTACTCGCTAAACGGGTAGACCGGGCGCCCGGCGTGCAGGGTGTGCATCACCCGGCCCTTGAGGCTCCAGTCGAGGAAGGGGGAGTTCTTGCCGCGGCTGTGCATGCTCGCGGCCTCCAGGATCCAGTCGGCCTCGGGGTCGACCACGGCGACATCGGCCGGGGCGCCGGGGCTGAGGCGGCCGGACTCCAGCGCCAGTACCCCGGCGGGGCCGGAGGTGAGGGTGGCGACCGCCTGCATCGGGCTCAGCACCCCTTCGTCCACCAGCTTGAGGGTGAGCGGCAGCAGGGTCTCCAGGCCGGAGAGGCCGGGCTCGGTGGCGGCGAAGGGGGCCAGCTTGGCGTCGCGGTCATGCGGCTGGTGGTCGGAGCAGATGGCCTGGATGGTGCCGATGCTCAGCGCCGCGCGCAGCGCCTCACGATGGCGCTGGCTGCGCAGCGGTGGGCGCAGGTGGCACTGGCTGTTGAAACCGGCCACGTCGATGTCGGTGAGGTGCAGTTGGTGGGCGCTCACGTCGGCGCTCACCGGCAGGCCGCGGGCCTGGGCCTCGGCGATGCGCTCCACCGCGCGGGCGCTGGAGAGCTGGCCGAAGTGGGCGCGCACGCCGGTCTGCTCGACCATCTCCAGGTCGCGGCTGAGGGCGATCACCTCGGCCTCGTCGGGGATGCCGGGCAGCCCCAGGCGGGTGCTCACCGGCCCCTCGTGCATGCAGCCGGAGGCGAGGTGCGGGTCTTCGGGCTGGAGGAAGACGGTGAGGCCGAGGGTGGCGGCGTACTCGAAGGCGCGGCGCAGCACCAGGGTGCTGGCGATGGCGCGGCGGGCGTTGCTGACGGCGACGCAACCGGCCTCCTTGAGCGCCAGCATCTCGGCCAGCTGCTCGCCCCGGAGCCCCTGGGTGAGGGCGCCCAGCGGCAGCACCCAGGTGCGGTCGGCGGCCTTGGCGCGGTTGCGCACCTGCTCGGCCACCGCCGGTTCGTCCAGCACCGGGTCGGTGTCGGGGGGCATGCACAGGGTGGTGACGCCACCGGCGGCGGCGGCGCGGCTCTCGGACTCGATGGTGCCCTTGTGCTCGTGGCCCGGCTCGCGCAGGCGCGCCTGCAGGTCGATGATGCCGGGGATCACCCAGCCGCCGTCGGCGTCGATCACCTGCTCGGCGACGAAGCCCTCGGGGGCCTCGCCGACGGCGAGGATACGGCCGTCAGCGATGTGCAGCGCGGTGTTCTTATCCAGTGCGTTGGCCGGGTCGATGAGGCGACCATTGTGGATGCTGATGTTCATTATTCGGCCCCCCCTTCGCTCTCCGGTTGGCGTCCCAGCACCATCGCCATCACCGCCATGCGCACGGCGATGCCGTTGCTCACCTGCTCCAGGATCACCGACTGCGGCCCGTCGGCGACACTGGAGGCGATCTCCACCCCGCGGTTGATGGGGCCGGGGTGCATCACAATGGCGTCAGGTTTGGCGAGGGCCAGTTTCTCTTCGGTCAGACCGTAGAGCTGGAAATACTCGTGTTCACTCGGCAGCAGGGCACCCTGCATCCGCTCACGCTGCAGCCGCAGCATAATCACCACGTCGGCGCCCTCAAGCCCCTGCCTCATATCGTGAAACACGTGTACGCCAAGATTGTCGATGGTGGTGGGGATGAGGGTCTTGGGACCGATGACCCTGACCTCCGTGACGCCCAGTGTGGTCAGCGCATGGATCTGGGAACGGGCCACGCGCGAGTGGAGCACATCACCGACGATGGCCACCTTGATGGCACCGAAATCCTGTTTATGACGGCGAATGGTGAACATATCGAGCATTGCCTGGGTTGGGTGGGCGTGGCGACCGTCACCGGCGTTGATCACGCTGACATGGGGGGCGACGTGGCGGGCGATAAAGTGGGCGGCACCGCTGTCGGCGTGGCGTACCACGAACATGTCGCAGTGCATTGCCTCCAG
>JBFFSW010000096.1:0-5822 GCA_041572195.1 Thiohalomonadaceae bacterium
CCGGCCAGAACCACGTGGTTGTCCATCGCGCGGTCCGCTTACTCGGCGGAGTCCTCCTCGGAACCCTCATCCTCGTCGTCGTCGCCATCGTCGTCGTCGGCGCGACCCTCATCACGGCGGTCCTCCCTCTCATCCTTGGACTTGACCAGGGGAGAGGGCTCGGTGACCGCCTCATCCATGCTCAGCACCAGGCTGCGAATGACGGCATCGCTGAAGCGGAAGGCGGACTCCAGCTCTTCGCGCACGGCGGAATCGCACTCGATGTTCATCAGAACATAGTGGGCCTTGTGGATCTTGTTGATGGGGTAAGCCAGCTGGCGACGGCCCCAGTCTTCGAGACGGTGGATGGAGCCGCCACTGGTTTCGATGGTCGAGCGGTAGCGCTCGATCATGGCGGGAACCTGTTCACTCTGGTCCGGGTGGACCATGAAAACGATTTCGTAGTGTCGCACTGTTACAGCACTCCTTACGGGTTAATCAGCCCCAGACCCAGTGCCTGGAGCAAGGAGAAAATCCAAGTTGTCGGCCCCGACGGACAGACGCACGCCGAGACAAGCCGCGCATTCTACCCTAAGCACCACCCGCCACGCAATTCCCACGCCGACTGGCGGGATGTCCTTAGATGCATTAGCATTCACTGATATAACAACAACACAGGACATCAACATGAGCACGGACGAGAACACCACACCCAGCCCGAAGAAGAAGGCCGCGCCGAAGAAGAAGGCCCCGGTGAAGAAGGCCGCTCCCAAGAAGGCCGCAGCCCCGGCCCCCGAACTGAAGGCGATCCTTGAGCAGCTGCAGCAGCAGAACGAAAGCCGCGACCGTCACCAGGCGGAGGTGCTCTCGCGCCTGCAGCAGGCCATCGAGCGCCTGCACCAGGAGGACGACGAGCAGGAGCGCAAGCTGGCCAGCCTCTACGGCGGACTGGAGCAGGCCTTTGGCAAGCTCAATGACAAGGACCACCAGAGCCAGGAGGCCATTGAGGAGGTCGCCCGCACCCTGCAACGCAGCGCCGAACAGCATCAGCAGGAATTCCAGGAGCTGGAGCGGATCCAGGACTTGAAGCTGAAGCAGGAGCGCGCCGAGGGCGAACGCGACCGCCTGCGCCTTCGCGCCATCAGCGTACCGGCGGTGGTGATCGCCCTCATCGGCGTCATCTATATGTTCTACACCGTGCACGTGATGGAGCGGGCGATGACCTCCATGTCGCACACCATGACCGAGATGGCGACCGACATGCAGTCGATGCGCGGCTCCATGGACCAGATGACCGGCTCCATGGCCGAGATGAACACCTCCATGGGGGAGATGACCGATCAGGTCGAGGGGATGAGCGCCAACGTCGGCCAGATGCAGCACGACCTGCGGGTGATGACCATGAACGTCTCCCCCACCATGGACGGGCTGCGGCAGATGATGCCCTGGGCGCCGTAAGCCTATAAGGGATCAGGCCCGCGCTGGCGTAGCGCCTCGTAGAGGCAGACCCCGGCGGCCACCGAGACGTTGAGGCTCTCCACCGTGCCGAGCATGGGGATGGTGACCAGCTGGTCGCAGTTCTCGCGGCTGAGGCGGCGGATGCCACTGCCCTCGGCGCCTAGCACCAGCGCCAGCGGGCCGTCGAGGCGGGCCTGATAGAGCGGCCCGGCGGTTTCATCCATGGCGGTACCCACCACCCACACCCCGACGTGACGCAGCATCTTCAGGGTGCGCGCGAGGTTGGTGACCTGGACGAAGGGCACCGACTCGGCGCCACCACTGGCCACCTTGCGCACCGTTGGCGTCAGCCCACAGGCGCGATCCCTAGGGGCGATGACCGCGTGGGCCCCCACCGCGTCGGCGGTGCGCAGACAGGCGCCGAGGTTGTGCGGGTCCTGCACGCCGTCCAGCACCAGCAGCAGCGGCGGGGTTTCCATCTCGGTGAGTAACTGCTCTAGGAAGGCCTCGTTGTGCACCACCGAGGCCTCGGCGGCCAGGCGCGCCACCGCCCCCTGGTGGCGGGCATCACCGCTGAGCCGGTCCAGCTCTTCCTTCGCTACCCACTGCACGGTCAGCCCCGCCTTATTCGCCTGCTCGGCGAGGCGGGTGAGGCGCTTGTCGCGGCGCTTCTCGTCCAGCCAGATCTCGCTCAGCGCGCCTGGGTTCTTGAGCGCGCCGAAGAGGCTGTTGAGACCATAGATAAGATCAGACATACGGACTCGGGCCGCCGTCAGGACATATCGAAGTCGATCTTGCGCTCGTCCATGTCCACCCGCGCGACCTTGACCCGCACCCGGTCACCCAGGCGGAAACGCTGACCGCTTCGCTCACCGACCATACGGTGCTTGACCGGGTCGAAGTGGTAGTAGTCATTGGGCAGGTTGGTCACGTGCACCAGACCCTCGACGTAGATCTCGTCCAGTTCGACGAAGAGACCGAAGCCGGTCACCGAGGAGATGGTGCCATCGAACTCGTCGCCGATCTTGTCCAGCATGTACTCGCACTTGAGCCAGTCGGTGGCATTGCGGGTGGCCTCGTCGGAGCGGCGCTCGGTCATCGAGCAGTGCTCGCCCATCTGTTCCATGTCGTGGTGGCTGTAACGGAACTTCTCCACACCCTTGCCGCTGATCACGTGGCGGATGGCACGGTGCACCAGCAGGTCGGGGTAGCGGCGAATCGGCGAGGTGAAGTGGGTGTAGGCATCGAAGGCGAGGCCGAAGTGGCCGATGTTGTCCGGGCTATAAACCGCCTGCATCATGCTGCGCAGCATCACCGTCTGGATCAGGTGGGCGTCGGGACGATCACCCACCTGCCCCAGCAGCTTGGCGTAGTCACGCGCCTCGGGCTTGTCGCCACCGCCGAGGGAGAGACCCAGCTCGGAGAGGAACTCGCGCAGGGCCTCCAGCTTCTCCAGCTTGGGGGTCTCGTGGATGCGGTAGACAATCGGTATCCCCGCCTTCTCCAGCATCTTGGCCGTGGCGGTATTGGCCAGCAGCATGCACTCCTCGATCAGGCGGTGGGCGTCGTTGCGGTGCACCGCGACGATGCGCTCGATCTTCTGGTGCGAGCCGAACTCGATCTTGGTCTCGGTGGTATCGAAGTCGATGGCACCGCGCGCGACCCGGCGCTTGTGCAGCGCCTGGTAGAGGAAGTAGAGGTTGTGCAGGTGCGGCAACAGCTCGCTGTACTCGGCGCACAGCGCCGGGTCGGAGTCGATCAGCATCGCCGCCACCTTGTTGTAGGTGAGGCGCGCGTGGGAGTTCATCACCGCCGGGTAGAACTCGTAGGCGGTCATCTCGCCCTCGGCGTTGACGCGCATGTCGGCGACCATGCACAGGCGGTCCACCTTGGGGTTGATGGAGCAGAGGCCGTTGGAGAGCAACTCCGGCAGCATCGGCACCACGCGGCCCGGGAAGTAGGTGGAATTGCCACGCTCGTAGGCCTCGACATCCAGCGCCGAGCCCGGCTTGACGTAGTGGGAGACGTCGGCGATGGCCACCACCAGGCGCCAGCCGTCACCATCGGCCTCGGCGTAGACCGCGTCGTCGAAGTCCTTGGAGTCCTCACCGTCGATGGTCACCAGGGCCAGGTGGCGAATATCGCGACGCCCCTCCTCGGTCTTGGCCGACTCCGGCACCTCGTCGCTGAGCGCGTCGATGGCGGCCTCCACATCGGCGGGCCACTCGTTCGGGATCTCGTGGGCACGGATGGCGATGTCGATCTCCATCCCCGGGGCCATGTGCTCGCCGAGGATGTTGATGATGCGGCCCATGGCCTGACGGTGCTGGGTGGGGTACTCGTAGATCTCCACCACCACGAACTGGCCGTCGACCGCGCCGCCGGCATGCTCCTCCGGCACCAGAATGTCCTGGCTGAGGCGCTTGTTGTCGGCGACCACAAAGCCCACGCCCTGGTCGATGAAGTAACGCCCCACCACCTCGTGGTTGGCGTGCTCCAGCACCTGCACCACCGCGCCCTCGCGGCGACCGCGACGGTCCACCCCAGAGACGCGTGCCAGCACCTTATCGCCGTGCAGCACCGCGTGCATCTGCTTGGCGGAGAGGAACAGGTCATCGCCCCCCTCCTCCGGCACCAGGAAACCGAAGCCGTCCGGGTGGCCGATCACCCGACCGCGCACCATGTCCAGCTTATCCACCAGGCAGTAACCGCCACGGCGGTTGAAGATCAGCTGGCCATCGCGCTCCATGGCCCGCAGGCGGCGGCGTATCGCCTCCAGCTGCTCTTCCGTCTCCAGTTCCAGGGTCTCGGCGATCTCATCGCGATACATGGGCTTACCCGCCTCCTCCAGCAGCTTGAGGATAAACTCGCGGCTGGGGATGGGATTTTCGTACTTCTCTGCCTCACGCTCGGCGTAGGGGTCATGCGGGGTCTGCTTCGACATGGAGTGCGGGTCCTTGCCCGGGGAGTGGTTATTCATTTGGGCGGTATTTTAGCATCTATAGGGACTTAGGGGGATGCTCACAGCGTTGGAAGAAAAAGATCGCCATCGACCCCCTTTCGGGTGTTGACAAGCCCAGGGGAGACCGGTAAAGTTCGCGTCCTCAAGCCGAGGTGGCGAAATTGGTAGACGCGCTAGCTTCAGGTGCTAGTGGGGGCAACCCCGTGGAAGTTCGAGTCTTCTCCTCGGAACCATCTTAAGAGAAAGCCCCGCTCATTCGAGCGGGGCTTTTTCGTTTTCAAGCTCCTAAAGCCAACAAAAAAGGGCCTCACAAAGAGGCCCTTTCCCGTTTCCCGCTAAGACCCAATCAGACCTTGTAGGGATCCCGCAGGACGATGGTATCGGCACGATCCGGCCCGGTGGAGATGATATCCACGGGCACACCCACCACCTCTTCGATCTTCTTGATGTAGGCCTTGGCGTTCTCGGGCAGGGCGTCGTACTCGCGCACGCCGACGGTGGACTCGGACCAGCCGGGCACCTCGATGTACTCGGGCTTGCACTGCTCGTAGGCGTCGGCGCCGATGGGCGGGGCATCGACGTGCTGGCCGTCAACGCTGTAGCCGGTGGCGATCTTGAGGGTCTCCAGGCCGTCGAGCACATCCATCTTGGTCAGGCAGATGCCGGTGAGGGAGTTGATCTCGGCGGAGCGGCGCAGGGAGACGGCGTCCAGCCAGCCGCAGCGGCGCGGGCGGCCGGTGGTGGAGCCGAACTCGTGGCCGACGCGGGCCATGTGCTCACCCATGGTGTCGTTGAGGTCAACGCCATCGTAAAGCTCGGTGGGGAAGGGACCGGCGCCGACGCGGGTGGTGTAGGCCTTGGTGATGCCGAGGATGTAGTCCAGATCCCGCGGGCCGACGCCGGTGCCGGTGGCGGCGCCGCCGGCGGTGGGGTTGGAGCTGGTGACGTAGGGGTAGGTGCCGTGGTCGATATCCAGCAGGGTGCCCTGGGCGCCCTCGAACATGATGTTCTTACCCTCGGCGCGGTATTTGTGCAGCAGGCCGGTGACATCGGCGACCATGGGACGGAGGCGCTCGGCCCACTCCAGCCCCTGATCCAGCACCTGCTGGAAGTCGACGGTGTCGGTCTTGAAGTAGTTCTTCAGGGTGAAGTTGTGGTAGTCCAGCACCTCACCGAGGCGGGCGGCGAAGCGCTCGCGGTGCAGCATGTCGCCGACCTTGAGGCCGCGACGGGAGATCTTGTCCTCGTAGGCCGGGCCGATGCCGCGACCGGTGGTGCCGATGGCCAACTTGCCGCGGGCCAGCTCGCGGGCCTGATCGAGGGCGATGTGATAGGGCAGGATCAGGGTGCAGGCCTCGGAGATCTTCAGGCGCTCGGCGGCGGGCACGCCCTTCTCCTCGAGCATATCCAGCTCGGTCATCAG
>JBFFSW010000097.1:0-5804 GCA_041572195.1 Thiohalomonadaceae bacterium
AGGGTATCGGCTACACCCGCGACCACCGCCTCGTACAGCTGGATAAAAAGGTGCGCAAGGTGCCTCGTACCGCCGACAACACCGGTGAGGGTTAGGGCAAAGTGTTTGAGTTAAGGGGAAGCCTGTAGGCCGGCGGACGCATCCCTCACACTGGCACTCCCCTCCACCCGCGGATCACTGGCTGCCATCACCTCCCCCTTCTCCTCATCCCAGGTCACCGCCTGCATATTGCCCCAGCGGGAATCGGACTCGGCCACCACGTGGCCGCGCTCGCGCAGTTCCTCGATGGCGATCGCATCCAGGGCGCGCGGCTCGATAAAGAGCTTGTCGGGGAGGTACTGGTGGTGCAGCCGCGGGCGCGTAACGATGGCCTCGGCATCGCCCCCCTCGGCCGCCTCGATGATCCCCTGAAGCACCATGGTGATGATGCGGCTGCCGCCTGGGGTGCCGAGGATCACCATCGAATCATGTGAGTCGATAATCGTCGGCGACATGGAGGAGAGCATGCGCTTGCCCGGCTCAATGGCGTTGGCCTCGGAGCCGACCAAACCATAGGCGTTGGGTACGCCGGGCTTGGCGGAGAAGTCGTCCATTTCGTCGTTGAGGAGGATCCCGCTGTCCCCGGCAACGAAGCCGGAGCCGAAGGGGTAGTTGATGCTGAGGGTGGCGGAGACGGCGTTGCCCTCGCGATCCAGGATGGAGAAATGGGTGGTGTCGTTGCCCCCCTCGGGCGCACCGTAACCGGGTAGCTCGCTGCTTGGGGTGGCATGCGCCAAACTGATCCCCTCGGCCAGCTCGCGGGCGTGGCGATTGCTGGTGAGGCGGCTCACCGGCACATCGACAAAATCGGTGTCACCGAGGAACTCGGCGCGGTCGCGGTAGGCGCGGCGCATCGCCTCGACCAGCAGGTGGGTCTGTTCACCCTCGCTACGTTTTTCGTACCCCATGAGGTCAAGAACCCGCAGCATAGTGATCAGAGCCACGCCACCGGATGAGGGCGGCGGCATGGTGTAGAGGCGACGTCCGTTCAGCTTCAGCAGCAGCGGCTCACGCTCCTCCACCGTGTAGCTGGCCAGGTCCTCCAGGCTCCAGATTCCACCGGCCTCACGAACCGCCGCCACCATCGCCTCGGCCACCGGGCCACTGTAGAACCCCTCCGCTCCACGCTCGGCCATCGCCTCCAGGGTGTTGGCCAGTTGCGGTTGCTTGATCCGATGGCCCAGCGGCGGTACCTCGCCATCGAGCAGGAAGGTCGCTGCAGCCCCGTCGGAAGCACGCAGGGCCTCAAGCCGCCAGCCGGCCATCTTCCGATAGTGTGGGGTGACGGCGAAGCCCTCGCGGGCAAGGCGGATGGCCGGCGCCAGGGTCTGGCTCAACGGCAGTCTGCCGTAGGTTTTTGAGATATGTACCAGGGCCGCGGGCTGGCCGGGGATACCCGCCGCCAGCGGCCCATCGATGGAGAGGCCGGGCACCACCTCGCCCTTCTCATCCAGGTACATATCGCGGTGGGCTGCAGCGGGGGCGACCTCGCGACCATCCACCGCGACCGCGGCCTCGCCCTCGGGTTTGAGCATCCAGAAGCCGCCGCCGCCCATGCCCGAGCTGTAGGGCTCGACCACCGCCAGCGCGGCGGATACCGCCACCGCCGCATCGAAGGCGTTGCCTCCGGCGGCCAACATCGCCAGACCGGCCTCGGTGGCCGCCGGATGGGCGCTGGCGACCGCATCGGCCATGGGGCGGGCTGCGGGGCGGGGAGGAGAGCAGGCCGCCAGGCCGAAAACCAGGAGCAGCAGCAGCAGACGCTTCAACATGGGGAAATCCTTCTTATTCGTGGTATCCGTACAGGGTGGAACAGCCGCGCCTTCACTTCAAGCACCATCAGCCCCATGAGCCAGGCACAAAAAAGGCCGCCCGAGGGCGGCCTTTCGCATACGAAAAGGAGCGGCTTATTCGGCCTGCAGCTTTTCGTACTTGGCCATCAGCGCGTCGTGGCTCTCCTCGTGGTCCGGATCCTTGGGGATGCAGTCCACCGGGCAGACCTCTACGCACTGGGGCTCATCGTAGTGGCCAACGCACTCGGTGCAGAGGTTGGGGTCGATGACGTAGATCTCGTCACCCTGCGAGATCGCACCGTTCGGGCACTCGGGCTCGCAGACATCACAGTTAATGCACTCGTCGGTAATCATCAGTGCCATGGCACAGGGTCTCCTAACTACCGGCCAACACGGCCGCGAAAAAAGAAAGCGCGAATTCTAGCCTATTCTGGCCGCCAGCGCAGCCTCCACCGCCGAATCGACGAAGGGGGTCACATCACCGCCCAGCCCCGCCACCTCCTTGACCAGGCTGGAGGAGATGTAGGCGTACTGCTCGGCGGGGGTCAGAAACAGGGTCTCCACCTCGGGTGCCAGGCGGCGGTTCATGCCCGCCAGCTGGAACTCGTACTCGAAATCGGAAACCGCGCGCAGGCCGCGCAGAATCACCTGCGCATCCTGGCGGCGCACGTAGTCGACCAGCAGCGAGTCAAAGCCCTCCACGTGCACGTTCTCCAGCCCATCCAGGGCCTTCTTTGCCAGCGCCACCCGCTCCACCAGATCAAACATCGGGGTCTTCTTGGGGTTGGCCGCCACCGCCAGGATCACCCGGTCGAAGAGCCGCGAGGCGCGCTCGATGAGGTCGCTGTGGCCGTTGGTGATGGGGTCGAAGGTGCCGGGATAGATGGCGGTGATCATGCGTGGGGACCGGTTATCGGGTGGGTGTTAATGATAGCACGCGGCGCCATTTAGGGCGCCTCGGCCAGGCCGTAGGCCAGCTGCCCCGCCTGCTTGAGGCGCAGCCAGCTCCACCCCTCGGGCAACTCGGGCTCACCCAGTGAGCGCTCGAACTCCAGGTAGACCCGCGCCCCTGGCCTCAGCCAGCCATGGGCCGCCAACGCCTCGCAGCAGGGGATGAGCATCCCCTTGCGGACGGGGGGATCGAGAAAGACGATGTCGAAGCCCTGGGCGGGAGGCCCCGCCAGCAGCTTCATGGTATCGGCCTGGGCCACCTCGCCCTCGCCGCCGAGCAAGGCCAGGTGCTCGCGCAGGGCGGCGGTGGCGCGCGCCTCGCGGTCGACGAAGAGGGTGTAGGCGGCGCCGCGCGAGAGCGCCTCCAGTCCCAGGGCGCCGCTACCGGCGAACAGGTCCAGGCAGCGGGCGCCGTCGATGTAGCCCTGCAACCAGGCGAACAGGGTCTCGCGCACCCGATCGGGGCTGGGGCGCAGCCCCTCCACGTCGGGGAAGCGCAGCTTACGCCCGCGCCACTGGCCGGAGATGATGCGCAGGGTGTTGGCTCCCTTGGCCACCTCACTCCTCCCCGCCGACGCGTACCACCACCATGCGCTGGGGGTGGATGCGGCGCTGGAAGGCGTCGCGGATCTGCTCCAGGGTGACCGCCTCGATGCGCTCGTTGAAGCGCGCCAGGTGGTCCATGGGCAGGCCGTAGAAGCCGATCAGGGCGATGTAGTCGATGATGTCGCGGTTGGAGTCCACCTTCAGCGGGAAGCCGCCGGTGATGTTGCGCTTGGCCGCCTCCAGCTCGGCCGCCGTCGGCCCCTCCTCCACGAAGTGGGCGAGGGTGGCGCGCAGCACCGCCAGCGCCTCGTCGGCCTTGGCGTTCTGGGTCTGCAGGCCGAGGGTGAAGGGGCCCTCGACGCGCATCGGCGCGAAGTAGCTGTAGGCGCTGTAGGAGAGGCCGCGCTTCTCGCGGATCTCCTCGATGATGCGCGAGACCAGCCCGCCGCCGCCGAGGATGTGGTTGCCGACATAGAGCGGGAAATAGTCCGGATCGCCGCGGCGCATGCCCGGCTGGCCCACCAGCAGGTGGGTCTGGCTGGAGGGGTGGACGATGCTGCGCTCCAGCCCATCGGCCAGCGGCATGACCGCGGGCGGGGCCGGGGCCGCCTCGCCCTCGGGCAGGGCCCTGGCGATGCGCGCGGCGATGCTCTCGGCCTCGGCCCGATCCGGCGAGCCGACGATGGCGATCACCGCGTTGGCCGCGGCGTAGTAGCGGCGGTGGTAGGCGATCAGGTCGTCGCGACCGATGGCGGCGACGCTCTCCTGGGTGCCGTCGCTGGGGTGGGCGTAGGGGTGCTCGCCGTAGAGGGCGCGGTAGAAGGCACGCGAGGCGATATCCCCCGGCGACTGCTCCTGATAGCGCAGCCCGGTGAGGGTGCGCCCGCGCTCACGCTCCACCGCCTTCTCCGGATAGTCGGGGCGGGCGATGATGTCGATGAAGGTCGCCAGCGCCGGCTCCAGCAGCGCCTCGTCGTCCAGGCTGCGCAGTTGCAGATAGGCCATGTCGCGTAGCGAGTCGCCGGAGAGTTGCGCCCCCAGCCCGCCCAGGGTCTCGGCGATGGTGTCGGCGTCGCGCCCGCCCGCCCCCTGATCCAGCAGGGCATGGCTCAGCGCGGCCAGACCGGGCTTGTCGCCATCGCGGGCGGAGCCGGCGTCGAAGACCACGCGGATATCCACCATCGGCAGCTCCGGGGCGTTCACGTAGTAGACCCGCGCGCCGTTATCAGTACTCCAGTGCTGGATCTCGGGACTGGCATTGACCAGCAGCGGGAAGATCAGCAACAGCAGGAAATTATTGCGCATGGCTCTGCTCCTTGCCGTTAATCGCCTGCGGCTCCAGCACCGCCACGGTGAGGCGCTCGCGCTGGAGGTATTCCCGCGCCACCGCCTGGATCTGCTCCGGGGTGACGGCGGCGATGCGCTCGGCGTAACGTTCCGCCTCGCGCCAGCCGACGCCGACCGTCTCCAGCTGCCCCAGCTTCATCGCCTGGTAGAAGATGGAGTCGCGCTCGTACACCTCGGAGGCGGTCACCTGGGCCTTGACCCGCGCCAGTTCATCCTCGCTCACCGGGTGGTCCTTGAGCCGCTGCACGTGCTCCAGCAGGGCCGCCTCCAGCTCGGCCACCGAATGGCCGTCGGCGGGCACCCCTTCGAGCAGGAGCAGCGAGTCGTTGCGCACCAGCAGGTCGTAACCAGCGCCGATGCTGGCGGCCAACTGGCGGCCGCGCACCAGCTCGCGGGAGAGGCGCGCCGAGTCGCCGCCGTCGAGGATGTTGACCAGCATCTCCAGGGCGTAGGCCTTCCACGGCTCATCGGCGGTGCGCAGCACCGGGGCCTTGAAGCCCATGATCAGCACCGGCAGCTCCGCCGGGCGGCGGACGCTGATGCGCCGCTCGCCGAACTGCGGCGGCTCGCGGCGCGGCTTGTCGGCCTCCACCTCGGAGGGCTTGATGGGGCCGAAGTGGCGCTCGGCCAGGGCGAAGACCGCCTCGGCCTGGACGTCACCGGCCACCACCAGCACCGCGTTGTTGGGGGCGTAGAAGCGGGCGTACCAGCGCCGTAGGTCGGCCACCTGCAGGTTCTCCAGGTCGTCCATCCAGCCGATCACCGGGTTGCGGTAGGTGCTGGCCTGGAAGGCGGCGGCGTTAAAGGCCTCGTAGGTAAGGGCGCTGGGCTTGTCGTCGGTGCGCAGGCGGCGCTCCTCCATCACCACCTTGAGCTCCTTGGCGAACTCCTCGGGCGGCAGGGTGAGGTTGCGCATGCGGTCCGCCTCCAGCTCGAAGGCGATGGGCAGACGGCTCTTCTCCAGCTGCTGGAAGTAGGCGGTGAAGTCGCGGCCGGTGAAGGCATTCTCGCTGCCCCCCTGCTCGGCGATAATGCGCGAGAACTCGCCGGGGCCGTGTTTGTCGGTGCCCTTGAACATCATGTGCTCGAGCACGTGGGAGACACCGGTGATGCCGCCGTACTCGTAGC
>JBFFSW010000098.1:0-5797 GCA_041572195.1 Thiohalomonadaceae bacterium
CGGTCACCGAGGAGTAGTACCATGCCGGGAATGCCATGTTGTCATAGGCCCCCTTGTCATAGGCCTTGGGCAACACACGCAGGCTAAGCAGCACATTATCGACCGGATTACCGTTGGCATCGGCAATCAGGACAGCGCCCGGCCACCGATAGGTAGCGGCATCCGGCCAAGTGAGCTGGGTGCCCATCCCCAGAGTAAGTTGAATGCCACTGGCGGGCAACGAAGCGTTGGCGTATTCCTCTACAGGGACGATCACTGAGTCATCCGACTCCATCGGACACCCAGCCAAGGCCAGGGCAAAAAACGGAACGATAAGAAGGGAAGATTTGGGGCGTGCCATCCATGAGCTCCTTGTGTCGATCAATCCATCGGGTCAATAAGCGACGTTAGTATAGCGCACCGCCAGGGTATGCCCAGCCCCTGGGGCCAGGGTGATACGGTCCTCGGCGGCGTTGGCGGTTTCCACGCAGAGCATACGCCGCCAGCCTTCCGGCCCCAGGTCGCCCATGCGCGCGGCCACAGCGGGGCCGGGATTCCACACCACCGTCGAGGCGCTGCCACGGCTGTCGAGGACGATGCGTCGGCCCAGCACGGGGTCGGCGATCTCGCAGCGGCGTGGGGTGTTCAGATAGATGCGGTCGGTCTCGCCGCTAAAGGTGACCGGGCCGTTCTGGCGCCCGCGCTCAAAGCCCGCCACCTTGTCCAGGTAGTCGCAACCACTCAACCCATCGACCCGTGTCGCGGCGATATCGCCAACCAGGAAGTAGGTGTGCAGGGCGGCGCCGATGGTGACCGGCTCGCTGCCGGTGTTGAGGCTCTCCAGCTCCAGCTCCAACGCCTCGCCAATGGTGATGGCGTAGCGCAGACGCACGGCGTGCGGCCACATGGCCCGGCTGCGGCGGTTCTCCTCCAGCTCGAACTCCAGACGGGTCCGGTCGGCGGCCAGCTCTTGCCGCGCGATCAGGCGCCAGGGCTGGGTGCGGGCGTAGCCGTGGGCGGGCAGGCTGGAATCGCTCTCGTGGGCGCCGAACCAGGGCCAGCAGATGGGCACCCCGCCACGGAGCGACTGACCGGGGGCGAAGCGGGCCTCGGCGCTGAGCCAGATGATCGGCGCCTCGCCGTGGCGGCGATAGTGGCTGATGTGCGCCCCCTGCGGGACGATCACCGCCTCGGCGGCAGCGTTTTCAATCCTGATCATCGCCGCCGCCCATGGCGCAGGCGGGGGTGGAGACCCCGAACCAGAAGTCGGTGCTCTTGTGCAGGAACTCGTCATAGCGCATGTAGTGAGAGCCGTCGCAGCTGAAGTTGAGCCCCACCAGACCGTTGATGATGTTGAGCGAACCGGCCCGCAGGTAGATGTTCTCGTCGGCGAAGCGCAGCTGTTTGAACATCTCGAACACCGCCATCACCTGCTCCGGCGGTACGGTGGCACGCTCGTGGTAGGGGCGCTTGGGGTAGGCCAGGCAGGTGTTGGGGTCGGTCATCTCGCCGATGCTGAGGATGCGGTAGACGAAGGGATCGTCCACGTGCCAGATGGTGCCGCGGCTGCTGGAGAAGTGGAACTTGCCGTGGTAGACGCCGCGCTCGAGGATCAGCTCGTTCATCAGCGAGAGCACGTCGTCGATACGCTGGTCGGCCAGGCTGTCGACCCGCTGCTGCTGGAACAGGCCGCCGCGGATCGCCGGGTCGCCCTTGATCTGGCGCCACTCCTGCGGCTCCTGGTAGAGCATCCCGGTGTGCGGCAGCTCGCGCAGGTCGAAGTCGGCGCCGAGGAAGCCGATCAGCTCGCCCGCCGGGTCGCGGATCACCTGGATGGCGGTGAGCGAGGGGCGCTTCTTGTTGCGGCTGATGTAGGCCTCGGAGAGTTTGAAGTCGGTGCTGCCGACGATCCCCTGCATGTAGGGGCGGTCCATACGCTCGCGGCCGAAGTGGTTCTCGTCCAGCCCCTCCTTGGTGATGTTGGCGGTCAACTGGCAGCCGCCCGCGTCCAGCACGAAGAGGTGCTTGCAGTAGGAGAGCACCGGCAGGTGCTCCTGCATCAACTCCTCCAGGGCGGCGCGCTGGCCCATGTGCGGGGCCAGGCGCTGGGCCAGGTCGTGCATCGCCTCGCCGAGCACGGCGGTGAGCGTCTCGCGCTGCTTGCGGATACTCTCTTTAAGACTGGATGAACTCAAACCGCTCTCCCCCCCCTCAACGTATGCCGGAGCGCTCCATCAGCCGCTCGGCATCCTCGCCCAGGGTCTGCAACTGATCCTTGGCGCGATCCAGCGGTCCGCGGGAGACGTCGTGCAGGTAATAGCCATAGGCGGCGGCGGCGATCAGGGCGATGATCAACAGCTTGGTCATCTTCTTGATCAGCGCCACCGCCATCAGCACCAGCAGCAACACCAGTACCGCGGCGTAGATGGGATTATTGATTAGGTAGTCGAGGACGTTCTCTATCGATTCCATGCTCACTCTCCTTCTCGTTGACGGCCCAGCTCGTAGGCCTCAATCAGCGCCGCCCGTAGCGCCGGTCGTGCATTTAAGTCGGCCTCGCCCAGGTGGCGCCCGGCGATCTCCTCAAGCCGCTCCACCACCTTGCTCAGCTTCCACGCGGCGATGAAGCCCTCGACATCGAACTCCTCGCCGACGAGGAACTCGGCGGCCAGCCCCTCGGCGTTGGCGAAGACGAGGGGGTAGGCCTGCAGCACCTCGTACTCGTAACTGTAGAGGCCGATGTTGTTCTCGGTGGCCAACAACAGGTGAAGGTCGGGCAGCTTGCCCTCCTTCTCCAGGAAGCGGTCCAGGTCCAGGCTGACGCTGGGGGCCAGGGTCTGGCCCTTGTAGGAGAAGGTGACACTCGCATCGATACGATTGTTCACAATGATCCTCCTAGTTCGGGTTGAGCGGGCCACCGCCCTGGCCGCCACTAAGAAGATAGACGCCGACCCCCACCAGGGCGATCCACAGGGCCATCGCCAGTGAGCCGAGCACCTCGGAGACGGGGTCGAGGAAGACGAGCAGCAGCAGCGCCAGGCCGAGCACGACGTTGCCGAGGATAAAGCGGTTGTTGGTCTCGAAACGGTTCATGAGGCGGAGTGTACCAGCAGGCTCACCGTGGCGGCACCGCTTTCGCGCTCGATATCCAGGCGCAGCTGGCAGTACTCGGTCTGCTCATCCATCGGCGTGGGGTCGTCGGCGCAGCTGCAGCCGGCGATGATGCCGGTGTAGAAGACGCCGACACTGGCGTGGATGGAGTCCGCGTCCGCCTTGGCGGCGATGGGCATCACGCTGAAAGGGCTGTCGCTGACGTAGGAGCTGAGCGAGAGCCCCTGCTGCAGCGGCAGGAGCGAGGCATCAACCGCCTCCAGCTCCGCCTTGAGGGTGGTGTTGAAGTTGGGGGTATCCCAGGCCGCCAGCGATTTCGGCAGCGTGAGGGGCATCAATTGAAGGCCCCCTTGATCGACTCCCAGACCCCTTTCGAGCCCTCCTTCACCCCATCGGCAGCCTCACCGGCCCCCTCCTTGGTCGCCTCCCAGGCATCGCCGGAGTCATCCTTCACCTCGCCCCACACCTCACTGGAGCCCTCCTTCACTCCCTCCCAGGTCTCGCCGAGACCGGACTTGGCCCGATCCCAGCCACTGGATTCGGCGTGAACGGTGGTAGCGGCGATGGCAATGGCGAACAGCAGCGCCCTTTTCATCATCACCCCTTCCTCTCCGGCAGCACCCGCTTGAGCAGCAGGTAACCGGCAACCGCGGAGAGCAGCGAGCCGATGATGATTCCCAGGCGCTCGTCGAAGAGGCGGTTGACCCCCGAGGCCTCGAAGGCCAGCGAGCCGACGAACAGGCTCATGGTGAAGCCGATACCGGTGATCAGCGCGGCGCCGTAGAGGGCGCTCCAGCCCACCCCCTCGGGCATTTTGGCGATGCCCATCTTCACCCCCAGCCAGCAGAAGGCGAACACCCCCAGCTGCTTGCCGATGAAGAGCCCGGCGGCGATCCCCAACGGCACCGGGTGCATCAGCTGCTCCAGACCCACCCCCTGCAGGGAGATACCGGCGTTGGCGAAGGCGAACACCGGCAGGATGAAGAAGGCCACCGCGCCGTGCAGGTCGTGCTCCAGCTCCTTGAGCAGCGAGCGGTTGGGGTCCTTGCGGTCGCGCATCGGCACGAAGAAGGCCAGCAGCACCCCGGCCAGGGTGGCGTGCACCCCCGACTTGAGCACCGCGATCCACATAATGATGCCGATGATCATATAGGGGCTCATCTCCCCCACCCCGCGACGGTTGATGATGAACAGCGCCACCAGACAGGTGGCGGCGATGATCAGCGACAGGGTGGAGATGCTGGCGGTGTAGAACAGGGCGATGATGATGATGGCACCCATGTCATCGAAGATGGCCAGGCTCACCAGGAAGACCTTGAGGCTGGTGGGCACCCGGTTGCCCAGCAGCGAGAGCACCCCCAGGGCGAAGGCGATGTCGGTGGCGGTGGGGATGGCCCAGCCCTGCATGGCGATCTCATCACCGTTGTTGAAGGCGATGTAGATCAGCGCCGGGGCGATCATGCCGCCCAGCGCCGCCAGCCCCGGCAGCACCACGTTGGCGGGCTCCTTCAGCTCCCCCTCCAGAAACTCACGCTTGAGTTCCAGGCCGACGAGGAAGAAGAACACCGCCATCAGGCCGTCGTTGACCCACAGCAGCAACGGCTTGGCCAGCTCCAGGGAGCCGACGCGCACCTCCACCGGCATGTCGATCAGCATGTCGTAGTAGGGCGAGAGGGGGGAGTTGGCCATCAGCATGGCCAGCGCCGCGGCGATCACCAGAATGATGCCGCCGGCCGCCTCCAGCTTGAGGAATTCACGCAGGGTGGTAACCATCTTCAATGCTTCCTTTATCCGTTATTGCATGCGCGACAGCATACCGCAGAGACGCGGTGCTAGTCCCGTGACGATGCCACCCCGGCGGTGAGGGCGAAACGCATCGCCTCATCCATGCTCATCGCCAACGGTTTTACCCGCTGGCGCGGAATGAGCACGCTGTAGCCGCCAACCATATAACTCATGGGGATATAGACCAGCACGCAGCCCTCCTCGCCAAAGCCATCGGGCAGCCTGCGCATATCCTCCTGGGTGACGAAGCCGATCAGGCGCGCATCGCCCAGAGTGACCGCCACCACCTGGTCGAACTCCTTCTGCTTGTTGGGCGAGAAGTAATCGAGAAAGTCTCTCAGCGCGCGGTAGACCGACTTGATCAGCGGGGTGCGATAGATCAGTTGCTCGCCCAGGGCGAAGAGCCGCTGGACGAGGTAGGCGTGCATCAACAGCCCCACCACGAAGGCCGCCAACAGCCCCGCCGCCAGGCCGATGCCGGGGACCGCGTACTGCTCCGGCAGCAGCGGGCGGATGAGGCCGCCCAGCAGGGTCTCGGCGGTGGTGGCGAACCAGTAGAAGAGATAGACGGTAAGGATGACCGGCAGGATGGTCATCAGCCCGGTAATGACGTGGCGGATGATGAAACGGATCATGATTGCGCCGCTCCCCTCTGTTTGAATATGAGCACATCACGGATGATGGACTCGCTCATGCGATGGGGCGCCTCGAACGGCTCCGCCGTAAATCCACCCTGTTCGAACAGCCTTATCAGCTCTTCACGTTTGGGGTTGTTGCGGTTGAAGGCGAGCACCGCGGCACCGCCCTTTTTCAGCCGGCCACGCCAGGCCTCTACGCACCCTCCCAGCACGGCCATCGGGTCGCGGGTACCCTCGGTGGTGGTGTGCTGAACACCATAGGGGAGGTCGCTGATAATGAGATC
>JBFFSW010000099.1:0-5785 GCA_041572195.1 Thiohalomonadaceae bacterium
CGCTCGTCGAACGCGGCGGAGTCGCGTCCCGAGACGTAGCCGGCGGCGACCCCTGGGCCCGACACCCACAACTCGCCCGTGGCGCCGGGCGCCATCGCCCGACCGAGTGAGTCGGCGACCCGCAGACGGCCGCCGGGGATCGGGCCGCCGCTGATGGCGAGCGCGGTGTGATTGCATCGGACCTGCTCCCGCATTTGAGGGCACTGGTCAATGAGTGAGCTGGAGCTCTTCCTCGATGGCGAGGCCCGGCAGGTGGCGCTGGGGGCGCGACTGGCGGAGGCCGCCGCGCCCGGTTGCGTCATCTATCTGTTCGGCGACCTCGGCGCGGGCAAGACCACCCTGGTGCGTGGCTTCCTCCACGCCCTCGGTCATGTGGGAGCCGTGAAGAGCCCCACCTACACCCTGGTCGAGCCCTACGAGTTGGCCTCGGGCACCGTCTACCACTTCGACCTTTACCGCCTGGGTGAGCCGGAGGAGCTGGAGTATCTGGGCATACGCGACTACTTCGACGGCCAGGCCCGCGCCCTCATCGAGTGGCCGCAGCGCGGTGAGGGGTGGCTGCCGCGGGCCGACCTGGTGATCCACATTGACTACCACGGCGAGGGGCGGCGGGCGCGCATCGAGGCGGAAGGTCCCGAGGGCGAGGCGCTGCTGGATCGGCTAAGGGCTTGATTTTTCTGACGGATAAAGCTAAGTTAGCGTTGAAACTTAATTCTGGATCGCAATAAAGCCTCATAACCCATTAAATTATAAGAGCTTTATGACGATGAAAACGCTAAACAGTCTGCGAATTTCCCGTCTCGGCGCCCTCGCGCTGCTCTCCCTGCTGTTCTCCGTCGCCGCTCAGGCGGGCACGGTGATCGAGGGATTGCGCATGTGGCCGGCCCCCGACAACACCCGTCTGGTCTTCGACCTCAGCGGCCGGGTGGAGCACACCCTTTTCCGTCTCGATGGTCCCGACCGGCTGGTGATCGATATCAAGGACACCCGCCTCGGCCAGCCGCTCAAGGGGCTGGACTACTCCAATACCCACCTCAGTGGCATCCGCAGCGCGGTGCGTAACGACAGTGACCTGCGCGTGGTGCTGGACCTGCGCGGCAAGGTCCAGCCCAAGAGCTTCGTCCTCGCCCCCAACGAGCAGTACGGCCACCGCCTGGTGATCGACCTGCACGGTCAGGCCGAGCAGGCCCAGGCCGCCGCGCCGCAGGTGAAGAAGCGCGCCCCCAGCGCGGCCGAGGCGCGCGATATCGTCATTGCCATCGACGCCGGTCACGGCGGCGAGGATCCCGGCGCCTCCGGACCCAGCCGCACCCGCGAGAAGGACGTGGTGCTGGCCATCGCCAAGAAACTCAAGGAGATGCTGGACAAGGAGCCGGGCATGCGTGGGGTGCTCACCCGTAGCGGCGACTACTTCATCCCGCTGCGCAAGCGCACCGAGATCGCCCGCACGCACCGGGCCGACCTGTTCGTCTCCATCCACGCCGACGCCTTCCGCGACCGACGCGCCTACGGCTCATCGGTCTATGTGCTCTCGCCGCGCGGCGCCTCCAGTGAGCACGCCCGCCTGCTGGCGGAGAAGGAGAACGCCTCCGACCTCATCGGCGGCGTGAGCCTGGATGACAAGGACGACCTGCTCGCCTCGGTGCTGCTGGACCTCTCACAGACCGCCAGCGTGGAGATGAGCTCCGACGCCGCCGCCCAGGTGCTCCACCAGATCAAGGAGGTCAACCGCCTGCACAAGCGCGAGGTAGAGCAGGCCGGTTTCCGCGTGCTCAAGTCGCCGGACATGCCCTCCATCCTCATCGAGACCGCCTTCATCTCCAACCCCACCGAGGAGCGCAACCTGCGCAGCTCCAATCATCAGCGCAAGATGGCCCACGCCATCATGACCGGCCTGCGCAACTACTTCCGCGCCAACCCGCCGCCCGGCACCCGCCTGGCCCTGCAGCAGGATCAGCGCCACGCGGTCAGCCGCGGCGAGACCCTCTCCGCCATCGCCCAGCGCTACCGGGTGAGCACCGAGAGTCTGCGTAGCGCCAATAACCTCAAGGGCAACACCATCCGCGTCGGACAAGTGCTGCAGATCCCCCTCGACGGCTGACGCGGCCATGGCGCTGCTTTAAACTAGCCGCCATGCACGCCCCGGCCCGAATTCACGCCCTCCCCGAACAGCTCGCCAACCAGATCGCCGCCGGCGAGGTGGTCGAACGCCCCGCCTCGGTGGTCAAGGAGCTGTTGGAGAACGCCGTCGACGCCGGTGCCTCGCGCATCGAGCTGGAGGTGGAGGAGGGGGGCGTGCGCCTCATCCGCATCAGTGACGACGGCCACGGCATCCGCCGCGAGGACCTGCCCCTGGCCCTGGCCCCGCACGCCACCAGTAAGATCCGCCGCAGCGAGGACCTGGCGGCCATCCTCAGCCTCGGCTTTCGTGGCGAGGCGCTGGCCTCCATCGCCTCGGTCTCGCGCCTGCGCCTGAGCAGCCGCGCCGCCGACGCCGAGCAGGGCTGGGCCATCAGCCTGGGCGACGAGGCGGAGCCCTCGGCACAGACCCAGGGCACCCGCATCGAGGTGCGCGAGCTGTTCCACAACACCCCGGCGCGACGTAAGTTCCTGCGTGCCGAGCGCACCGAGTTCGCCCACATCGAGGAGGCGGTGTACGCCAGGCCCTGGCTCGCTTCGACATCGCCTTCAAGCTCAGCCACAACGGTCGCTCCATCTTCAACCTCAAGGCGGAGCGGGAGGGGACCCGGCGCATCGCCGCGCTGATGGGCGCCCCCTTCCTGCGCGACGCCCTGCAACTCGACGAGCAGGCCGCCGGGATGCGCCTGCGCGGCTGGTTCTGCCCCCCCGAGGCGGCCCGCGCCCAGGGAGACCGCCAGTACTTCTTTCTCAACGGCCGCCCCATACGCGACCGCCTCATCGGTCACGCCCTTCGCCAGGCCTACGGCGAGCGGCTGGAGGCGGGGCGCCACGCCGCCTACGTGCTCTACCTCGAGCTGGACCCGGCGCGGGTGGATGTGAACGTCCACCCCACCAAGCACGAGGTGCGCTTTCGCGACAGCCGCATGGTGCATGATTTCATCCACCGCGCCCTGGCCCGCCAACTGGAGGGTGAATCGGCGCGTGAGCCCGCCATGGTGGTGAAGACCCCGGCCCCCCGGCCATCCGTGAGAGTCGGCGGTGGTGGCTTCTTCCCGCCGCGCCGTGACCATTCGCCCTCGCGTATCGCCGAGCAGCTGCTGGGCTACGAGGTGCTGAGCCGCGAGCACGAGGTTTTGGGTGAGCCAGTGGGCCTGTTGCATCGTGATTACCTGCTCAGCCGCAGCGGCGATCGCTGGTTCGTTACTGATCGCCGCGAGGGGGCTCGGCGGCTGGCCCTGCGTCACTTTGAGCGCGGGGGTGAGATCCGTCGTCGTCCGCTGCTGTTGCCGCAATCAGTAACCCTGTCGGGACCCGTTGAGGGGCTGGATGAGCTGGGCGTTGAACTGGAGCCCCTGGGCGATGGCCAGTGGGTGCTGCGCGCGGTTCCGGCGTTGTTGGACGAGTCGGCGGGGGAGACGCTGGCACGCCAATTACCCGAGTGGTTGGCATCGGCTGGCGAGTTGCCCGAGCTGCTGGCCAGTTGCGCCGAGCCGCCGCGGGATGGTTCGCTCAAGGCGCTGGCGGCGGAGTTGCGCGAGCTGGAGTCGCTGGCGGGTGACCATCCCCCCTGGCGCGAGCTGGATGGGGCCGCCCTGGCCACGTTGATGTCCGTCGATGACTGAGCCCCTGCCTCCGGCCATCTTCATCCTCGGCCCCACCGCCTCGGGCAAGACCGAGCTGGCGATGGCCCTGCGCGAGCGGCTGCCGGTGGAGATCATCAGCGTCGACTCGGCGATGATCTACCGCGGCATGGATATCGGCACCGCCAAGCCCAGCGCCGAGGAACTGGCCCGCGCCCCGCACCGCCTCATCGACATCCTCGACCCGGTCGAGAGCTACTCCGCCGCCCGCTTCCGCGAGGATGCCCTGCGCGAGATGGCCGAGATCACCGCCGCCGGACGCATCCCGCTGCTGGTGGGGGGCACCGGCCTCTACTTCCGCGCCCTGGAGCAGGGGCTCTCGGCCATGCCTGCCTCCGACCCGGCCACCCGCGCCGAACTCGATGCGTGGATCGCCGAGCACGGCCTGGATGAGGCCCACCGCCGCCTCGCCGAGATCGACCCGGCGGCCGCCGCGCGCATCCACCGCAACGACCCGCAGCGGCTGCAACGGGCGCTGGAGGTGTTCGCCATCAGCGGTCGCCCCATCAGTAGCTTCTGGGGTGAGGCCCCGGAGTCGCCCCCCTACCGCATCGCCAAGCTGCTGCTGCTGCCCGAGCGTGAGGCGCTTCGTGAACGCATCGCCGGGCGCTTCGGGCTGATGCTGGAGCGGGGCCTCATCGGCGAGGTGGAGCGGCTGTTTGCTCGCAGTGACCTGCACATCGACCTGCCGTCAATACGTGCGGTAGGCTATCGCCAGGTGTGGCAGTACCTGCTCGGTGAGTTGGATCGGGCCGAGATGGAGGAGCGCGGGGTGATCGCCACCCGTCAGTACGCCAAGCGCCAGTTCACCTGGCTGCGTGGCGAGCAGGGGGCCGGGGCGTTCGACCCGCTGGCGCCGAAGTTGTTGGATAAGGTATTGAAATACCTCGATAGAGAACACATATAGGCGGCGAGATTAGTTGTGCTAGAATGTGACGCGGATCACGGATCTCGATCCTTCTGTTAAACGATGTCAGTACGATTTTTTGATGCGCGTGTTGCGCGACACAATAACAATTAGGAGCATGAACATGAGTAAAGGGCAGGCCTTACAAGACCCGTTTCTGAATGCGCTGCGTAAGGAGCGTATTCCCGTCTCGATCTACCTGGTGAATGGAATCAAGCTTCAGGGCCAGATCGACTCCTTCGATCAGTTCGTCGTGCTGCTGAAGAACTCGGTCAACCAGATGGTCTACAAACACGCCATCTCCACCGTGGTGCCCAGCCGTAACGTCAAGCTCAACTTCATGGCCCAGGGCGCTGAAGAGGGCGGCCAGGGCGGTCATCACAACTTCTAATCCCCGTGTTTACCGGGGCTCACGTCCCGGGAGGTGAGCTTGTTTGAACGTCCCAAGAGCGGCGAGCGCGCCGTTCTGGTTCACCTCGACCTGCAACAGGAGAGCGACTGCGAGGACCTGGCCGAGTTCCGGGACCTGGCCCTCTCCGCGGGCGCCGAGGTGGTGGCGGTGGTCACCGGTGCCCGGCGCCAACCCGAACCCAAGTACTTCGTCGGCAGCGGCAAGGCCGAGGAGATCCGCGAGGTGGTCGTCGCCGAGGGGATCGAACTGGTACTGGTCAATCACGCCATCTCCCCCTCCCAGGAGCGCAATCTCGAACGCCTGCTGCAGTGCCGCGTGCTCGATCGCACCGGCCTGATCCTCGACATCTTCGCCCAGCGCGCCCGCACCCACGAGGGCAAGCTGCAGGTGGAGCTGGCACAGCTGCGCCACCTTTCCACCCGCCTGGTGCGAGGCTGGACCCACCTGGAGCGGCAGAAGGGCGGTATCGGCCTGCGCGGCCCCGGCGAGACCCAGCTGGAGACCGACCGCCGTCTGCTCGCCGAGCGCATCAAGTCGCTCAACAAGCGCCTGGAGAAGGTGGAGCGCCAGCGGGAGCAGGGGCGCCGCTCGCGCCGTCGCAACGAGGTGCCCACCGTCTCCCTGGTGGGTTACACCAACGCCGGCAAGTCGACTCTCTTCAACCGCCTCACCGAGGGCGGGGTC
>JBFFSW010000100.1:0-5784 GCA_041572195.1 Thiohalomonadaceae bacterium
AGATGGAGGGGGCATCCACCACCCGCCAGGTGGCCCTGGACATGATCCGCTTCGGTCGTCGTCCGCGTGATGTCAGCGAACGGATGATCTTCAACAACCACGAGGCGATGGGCTTCATTCGCCGCCACAGCCGTGAGCCGCTGACCCCTGGGCTGGTGAAGGAGCTGCACGGCATCCTCACCCGCGACACCCTGGAGAACAGCGCCGATGCTGGGCAGCTACAGCGACCGGGCGATCAGCGGGTGGAGGTGGTCGATAACGCCAGTCAGCGGGTGCTGCACACGCCGCCGCCCGCCGAGCAGCTGGAGGAGCGCTTGGAGAGGATGTGTGCCTTCGCCAATGCCGAGGCGGGTAGCGGGGAAGAGGGATTTATCCACCCCATTATCCGCGCCTTGGTGCTGCACTTCTGGCTTGCCTACGACCACCCCTTCGTTGATGGCAATGGGCGCACCGCACGGGCGATCTTCTACTGGTCGATGCTTTCGCAGGGCTACTGGCTGTTCGAATATCTATCCATCTCCCGCATCCTCAAACGGGCCCCGGCCCGTTATGGTCGTTCATTCCTCTTCACCGAGAGCGATGACAACGATCTGACCTACTTCATCAACTATCAGCTGGAGGTGATGGAGCAGGCGGTGGAGGAGTTGGAGGAGTATCTGAAGCGGAAGATCGAGGAGTACCGAAAGCTGGAGGAGCGACTGCGTAACCACGGCGCCTTCAACCATCGCCAGATCGCCCTGCTCGGCCACGCACTGCGTCATCCCGGCGCGGAGTACACGGTGCGCTCGCATCAGACCAGCCACAATATCGCCTATGCGACGGCGCGTTCCGACCTGTTCTTGCTGGTGGACATGGGTCTGCTAATAAAGATGCAGAGCAATAAAAAGAGCGCCTTCTTCCGTGCGGTGGCGGATATCGAATCGCGGATTTAGTGGCAAGGAGCAGTGATGGCCGGGGATAACAATCCAAAGGGACCCAACCTCATGCTGTGGATGCCGATCCTCTTCATCGTCGGCGTCGGTCTGGGCTTGCTGGCGCTCAACACGGGGGTGCTCGATGAGATCGAACTGCCCAGCTTCGAGCGCCCCACCGCCGCGCCCGCGGCGAAGACCCGGGCGCCCTCGGGGGACTACCAGCCGATGATGTGCGATCGCCAGGCGGCCGAGGCGGTGCGCGAGAAGGCCCGCGGCCTGGCCGCCTTCCGCGACCGAGGCGAGAGGCTGACTCTCACCCTCGGCCCGGCCTGGGAGTTCTACTCGGAGGGGCTTAGACGCAGCTTCGTCGAGACTTTCCACGAGGCGGACGGCTGCCTGCGCGGCGAGCCGCGGCGCATCGACTACGACTACCGCGGAAGCAGGGTGGCCGAGGTGGATGCCGCGGGCCGACTGCGCATGGGTGACGGGATTCAGGAGATAAAGTAGGCGGTGCGCGCGTTCAGCGCGGTGTCGTACATGGCGGCCACGCCACAGACATCCACCGGCACCACCCATTCGTCGTCGTCGAAGCCCATCATCCCCAGCGAGGGGGCGCAGATCTGGAAGGTGACCTCACCCTCCCGCGCCAGCTCGATCTGCTCTTCCAGTGACGACATTTCACCATCCATCACGTGATTGAAAAATTTCCGGCCGAGACCGCCGAAGGCCATCTTCGACGGGGGCAGGTCGCGGCTGCTGCCCGGCAGCATCAGGTTGATCAGCTTGTGGGTGAATTTCTTGCCCTTGAGCTTGCGTCCCTTCTTGATTACCGAGCAGCCCCAGAAGGTGAAGAACATCGACACCTCCATGCCCATGGCGACCGCGCCATTGGCCATCATGAAGGCGGCCATCGCCTTGTCGAAATCACCTGAAAGCAAAATGATGGAGACCTTGTTGTCGGGGACGCGTGAGCGTAATGCCTGTAGTTCGGATTCCAGTGATTCAATGCGCATTGCCAGGCCATTATCCTGGTGCAGTTCAAGTGCGCTGGAAGTATTCATACTCATCTCCTTGTCGATATTTTTTTCTGCGTTTGCGCCTATGGGAGTTGATCTCCTATAGTCGTGGGAACCATTAAACGGCCCATGTGCGGGTGCGACAAATCGAAAGATTTTGTTAGTTCGGCTAACAAACATGAGGAAAATTTGGGCATGGATGAGCTGAAGCGTCTGGATGTAACAAGCTTGCTGAATGCCCTGCAGCAGCTTGAGCGTAATACCACGGTGGCGTTGATGTACTCCGGCTTGCGTATACCGCAATTTCGTCTACTCACGCTGTTGGAGACCATGGAGCAGGCGACGGTGACCGAGCTCAGCTCGGCGCTCAATATCACCCGCGCCAGCGTCAGCGTCATGGTCAACGAGCTGCTTAAATCCGGCGTACTGATGAGTGATGAACATCCGCAGGATCGACGATCATTTCACCTGCATCTGAGTGATCTGGGGCGTAACAAGTTGAAGGTGGCGCACAAGGATCTGGGGGTAATGCAGGCGGAGCTCTCACAGCGCCTGGGTGCGGAGATGGTGGTGCATGTGAACGCCTTTGCCGAGCGTCTGCTGAGGCGCCATCATGATGCCGTCGATAAGGCTGAAGCGGACTAAGTGTGTATAATCACTAACATTATTAGACGATTACGTTAGAGATGAAGATTCCGCGCAAGCTCCTGACCAGCGGCTTCGACTTCGATGAGTCCGAGGCCGACCTGGAGTTCAAGTTCAAGGTCCTCAATTTCATCATGCTGGTGGCGGCGGTGTTCGCGGCGCTCTTCGGTCTGATGCATGACTTTCACATTAACCACCTGAGCGAGTTCCACGCCAAGGTGGACTACGTCTACTCCGTCTTCGTCGTCCTGCTCATCGTCTACCTGCGCCGCTCCAAGGAGAACTTCCTCCGGGTGGCCTATGGCCTCTCCATCTCCTCCTACATCACCTTCGTCTCGGCGCTCATCTTCGTCAGTCACGACGAGTTCCGGGTCATCTGGTTCTTCTTCTACGTTTACGTCACCTACCTGCTGCTGGGGACACGGGCGGGGATGGCGGCGACACTGATGGCGATTGCCGCGGTGCTGGTGAGCAACCATTTTATCGACCTCCAGATCTCCCAGGCGGGGCTGGTTACCTCCATCTTCAGCCTCATCATCATCAGCCTGCTGGTGCGTTCGCACACCGTGCAGCTGGGCCGCTATGAGGGACTGCTGCTGAAGAAGAATCGCGCCCTGGAGGAGAGCATCGCCGAGCTGGGGCCGGCGCGTGAGCGGGCCGAGCAGGCCAGTCGCGCCAAGAGCCTGTTCCTGGCCAACATGAGCCACGAAATCCGCACCCCCATGAACGGCGTGCTGGGCATGGTGCAGGTGCTGCGCACCACCGAGCTGGATGAGCGCCAGCGCGATTACCTGGAGACCATTGAGCGTTCAGGCCGCAGCCTGCTGACGCTGATCGACGAGCTGCTGGACCTCTCCAAGATCGAGTCCGGTCGGCTGGAGCTTTTGCCGCGGCCGTTCAACACCCAGGCCTGGATTCGCGACATCCAGCTGATGATGGAGCCCCTGTTCTCCCAGGGCGCGGTGAACTTCGAGGTGGTGAGTAACGACAATCTGCCCCCCTGGCTGGTGGGCGACGAGAGCCGCCTCAAGCAGGTGGTGGTCAACCTGCTGAGCAACGCCGCCAAGTTCACCGAGAACGGCGAGGTGCGGCTGACGGTGGGCGGGCTGATGCACGACAACGGGCGTTACGGGCTCTGCGTCACCGTCGAGGACACCGGCATCGGTATTCCGGCGGGCAAGCTGCCTTACATCTTCAACAGCTTCCAACAGGTCTCTCCCGAGCGCATCGCCAACAAGGGGGTGGGCCTGGGGCTGGCCATCAGCAAGCGCCTGATCGAGACCATGGGCGGCACCCTCAAGGTGATCTCCGCCGAGGGGGAGGGGAGCCGTTTCTGGCTGGAGACCGAGCTGCCGGTGGCCACTCCGCGGCGGGTGGCCGCCACCGAGCCTGCGCGGCGTGATCGGCCGCTCAACATCCTGCTGGTGGACGACGACCCCATCAACCGCCTGGCGGTGCGCACCCTGCTCGGCGGCCAAGGCCACCTGGTGGTGGAGGCGATCAACGGTGACGACGGCCTGGGTAAGCTGCAGGCCCAGCCCTTCGACGTGGTGCTGATGGACGTGCACATGCCGGTGATGGACGGCATCACCGCTACCCGCGCCATCCGTGCCCTTGAGCAAGCGGAGCTGGCGCGCCTGCCCGTCATCGGCATGACCGCCAGCGTGATGAACGACGAGCGCGCCGGCTACACCGAGGCGGGCATGGACGCGGTGGTGGAGAAGCCCATCGTCATCGAGTCCTTGATCAACACCATCTGGGAGCACATCGGCCGCTGAGGCAAAAGCCCCGGCCGTGACGCGGTCTTTGCAAGCGCGTAGACTCTGCAAGGTCGCGTAAAGAAAAGAATAAGGTAAAGGATTGGGAGCGCCGATGGCGACCTTGGAAGAGATACAGGAAGAGCTGCTGTTCGACAACGATCACCCGGCGATGCTGCTGGGGGCGATGGCGGTGCAGTTCGGCATGATCGACGGCGCCCAGCTGCACGGCGCGCTGGTGGAATACCGCCGTCGCCTCGATGATGGCGGAACCGCCCGCTTCGGCGAGGTGATGATCGAGGAGGGGCTGATCGCCCGTGGCCAGCTGGACGAGCTGCTCTCCGCCCAGGAGATGAAGCGCATCCTCATCCAGGACTACCACTTCGGCCGCGCCGCGGTGGAGCACGGCCTCATCAGTGAGGCTCAGCTGACCCAGGGCCAGGAGAGCCAGAGGCAGGCCTACAAGAGCAGCCGCGAAAAGCTGCGCCTGGGCGACGTGCTGGTCATCTCCGGGGCCATGAGCGCGGCGCAGCGCGACCAGATCCTCGGCCTGCAGGGGCGCATCGGCACCACCCCGGAGATGGACGAGAGCATGGGCGAGGGGCTGCCCGAGGCGGAGCTGGTGAGCGCCGCCGCCCTCAGTGGCGATGAGTTCATCGCCGACTTCGACATCCGCGTCGCCAAGGACCACCTCAGCGCCAAGCTTTACGGCGCCGCCCGCCTCGACGGCGAGGGCGCGGTGGAGCGCATCCACATGGCCCTGGAGGAGAAGGGCATCGTCTACGGCGTCAGGGAGGAGGCGGCCATCGCCGACTACCTGCGCGCGGTGGCCGCGGGCGAGGTCGACCCGGGCGAGGCGTGGGTCATCGCCGAGGGGCTGGCGCCGGTCACCGGCCACGACGGCGAGATCGACTACCTCTTCGACACCGAGCCGCTGAAGGTGGGCGCGGTGGACGAGGACGGCATCATCGACTACAAGGACCGCGGCGAGATCCCCCAGGTGCCCGAGGGCAGCCTCATCGCCCGCAAGGGCGAGCCCAAGGAGAGCGCCGAGGGGGTGGACATCTTCGGCCACCCCATCGACGCGCCGATGCCGCGCGAGATCCCCATCGACGCCGGTGACGGCGTCGAGCTGAGCGAGGACGGCCGCCAGGCCCTGGCCGCGGTCGGCGGCACCCCCAACCTCAGCCGTGGCGGCGAACTCTCGGTCTTCCCCATCTACCGGGTCGACGGCGATGTCGGCTACAAGAGCGGCAACGTCGACTTCAACGGCGACATCCAGGTCACCGGCGCGGTGGACAACGAATTCAAGGTCAAGGGTGGTCGCCTGCGCGCCGGCGAGATCCGCGCCGCCGAGATCGAGATCAAGGGCGACGTGGTGGTGCTCGGCGGCATCATCGGCGCGCGCATCAAGTGCGGCGGCAGCCTCAAGGCGCGTTACATCCACAAGGC
>JBFFSW010000101.1:0-5733 GCA_041572195.1 Thiohalomonadaceae bacterium
GGCAGCCAGCGCACCGCCAGGCGCAGCGAGGCGGCGCTGAAGGCCACCGGCAGCCACACCATCAGCAGGAAGTTGAGCGACAGGCTCCACCAGCCGCCGCCGCCGCTGAGGGTAATGCCGAGTAGCACCGCACCCATGGCGATGAGGGCGATGTGCGGGCCGAACATCAGGGTGAAGAGGGTGGCACCGAGCAGGTGGTAGTTGAGCCCGGGGCGGATACCGGCATTCAGGTTCCAGATCAGCAGCAGGAAGACGCAGGCGGCGAAGAGGATGCCGCGATTCTCGTTACTCTTCAGCCGCCACCAGGGGGCGTGCCAGAGGGCCCAACCCAGAGCCGCCAGCGCCAGTAGGTGGGCCAGCCAGTAGAGCGAGGGCGGGAACAGGCCGTCGCTTAGGTTCATGACTCAGGCGGTGGCGGCGCAGGGGCTGAAGCCGCAACGCAGGCAGTGGCGCAGCAACTCGAAGAGCAACCTGTTGACCTGCTGCCGCTCGTCACGCTTGAAGCGCACCCCATCACCCACCTGATAGCGGGCGGGGATGCGCTCGCAGCCCTGATAGCCGCTCACCTCCACCACCCGCGCGTCATCATAGACCCGCAAGCGCATGGCCAGGTCCGGCAGCGCCGTCCCCTCCACCGTGAAGGCTTTTCGCAGGGTAAGCATGGTGGTGTATTTGCAGCGCTCATCGATGCTGACATGCAGGTCGCGATGACCCTCGGCGCAGAGCAGCAGCTCACCATCCAGCTCGCCCAGGCGCGGCAGCAGGCGCTTGAGCTGGCGGTAGTTCTCCTCGAAGTACCAGAGCGGGCTGTGGGCCCTGACGCGGGGGATGGTATGGCTCACCGGAACTCCTGCAGGCGGGCGCGCAGACGACCGTGGGCCTGACTGAGCAGCTGGCTGACGCGCGACTCGGAGACCCCCAGCACCTCACCGATCTCGCGCAGGTTAACCTCCTGCTCGTAGTAGAGCGACATAATCATCTGCTCGCGCTCGGGGAGCTTGTCAATGGCGGCGATCAGGTGCTCGCGAAACTCCTCGTCCAGCACCGCCTCCTGCGGCGGGGCGTCGCTGGAGGCGAAACGGGCCTCGCCGTTCTCGCCATCCTCGGTGGACATGTCATCGAGGCTGAGCATGCGGCTGGAGCTGGTCTCCTGGAGCATCTGGAAGTACTCATCCAGCTCCACCCCCAGCTCGCGGGCCACCTCGGCGTCCTCGGCGTCGCGGCCGGTGCGCGCCTCCACCGCAGCGATGGCCTGGTCCAGGTCGCGCGCCTTGCGGTGTACCGATTTGGGGGCCCAGTCGTTGCGCCGCAGCTCGTCGATCATCGAGCCACGGATGCGAATACCGGCGTAGGTCTCGAAGCTGGCCCCCTGGGAGGGGTCGTACTGACCGGCGGCGTCCAGCAGGCCGAGCATGCCCGCCTGGATCAGGTCATCCACCTGTACGCTGGCGGGCAGACGGGCGACCAGATGGTAGGCGATGCGCTTGACCAGAGGCGCATACCGCTCTACCAACTCCTCCCGGGATATCTCTCCGCTCGCGCTGTACATCGGGCGTTCCGCCGCTCCGTGCTGACATGGAGCGGCGATTATCGCATACCCGCGCGGCGAGTCGGAAAAAAGCGCTAATAACCCCGGATTTTATCCGTTTAAATCAGGCATAGAAATCCAGCCTTCCCGGCGCCAGCGGGGCCTGATGGACCACCACCGGCGCCTCCTCCACGCCACTATCGCCTAAGCTGAAGCCGCGTCCGCCACCCTGAGCGCCACGCTCGCCACTGCCCTGCTCACGACCGCGGGAGTGGACATCGGCCTGACCCAGGTTGAGCCCCTGCTCGGCGAACATCTCACGCAGCCTCGGCAGCGAAGATTCCAGCGCCTCTCGTGCCTGCGGCGAGGCGGCGACGAAGCTCACCTGGGCCTGATCCTGATTGAGGCTGAGGCGCACCTCGATGGGACCGAGGTGACGCGGGTTGAGCTGCAGCTGCGCCTCCTGCACGTTGTTACGCGCCATCCACACCATGCGCTCGCCCATGGCCCGGTCCCAGCCGGGCTGCTGCACCGGCGCCTGCACCGGCAGCTGGATGAGGTTGGTGGGGGTGGCGGCAAGCGTATTCTGGGCCGCGGCCGAGGCGGCGGTCGCCGCGGCGGCACCGCTGGCGGCGACGGCTGGGGTCAGCGCGTCGCGCCCCGTGAGCGGGGCCTCGAGCGTACGCGCGGCCAGCTGGCGCAGGGCGGCGACCTCCGCCTCGGCACCACCCTTGCCCGCGGTGGGCGCGGCCCCCTCCAATGCGCCCTGCAGAGTGGTCGTGCTCTTGATGCTTCGGGTATCGGGCACGGCCTCGCCCTCCAGCAGGGGATCGGCGGCCTCACCCACCTGCGCGCTCAGTGCCCCATCGGCGACCTTCGCCTGGGGTTGGCGCGGCACGCTCAGGCGCTCGGCCAGGGCCGAGCGCGGGGTGTTGGCGTTGACGCTGAGTTGCTCCCCCTCCTCGGCGTCGACCGTCTGGGTGTCGCTGGGGATCAGGGTGGCAAGGGAGAACGGCATGATCTTGCCGCCCTCCTCCTCTTCGGCCTCGTCGGCGGCCACGGATTCTTGACGCTCCTGCGAATCCTCCTCACCCTTGCCGCGGCGGGACTCATCGTCGGCGCTCAGCTCCTCATCGCGCTCCTCGATCTCCTTGTTCTCGGCCGCGGCGACATCGTCCTCGGTTCCATCTCGCTCCTCGGCACGGCTCTCCTGCTGGGTTTCGCGGCTCTCCATGCGCTCCTTGAGTTCATTGGAGAAGGCCTGGCCAGCGCCCTCCGCGCCCTGGGATCTAACTCCCTGGGGCTTGATGGCGAGCAGCTCGGTCTCGAGACCGGTGGTGGCGGTGGGCATCATCTTTTTGACTCCGGTATGAAGATTTACCGGTAACGATGCAATCGATATGCCAGAAAAGGCGGGGTCAATCCTTGCGCGTGGTGCGCTGGGCGAACTCGTCGCTCTCCTTCTGATCGCGACGTTGCTGTTGCAGGCGCTCGTCCTCACGCATCCGCTCGGCCACCTTGTCCACCGCCTTGGCCTTACCTCGTGCCTGCAGCCACAGCGCCTCCTGGCGTTGGCAGGCCTGCTCGGCCATCTGGATCTGGCGCCGCTGCTGCTCGATGGCCTGATTGAGGCTGGCGAGAAAGCGCTGCAACTCCATCAGCTTGGCGGCGGTGAGCCCGGCGCTACCCGCCCGTTCGTACTGGCGGTAGTAGTCGTGGCGGTACTGCTCCAGCTCCTCGAGCTTCTTTTGCTGCGCCTCCAGGGCGCGGCGCGAGTCGCCCAGCGCCTGGGCGGCCTTCTGCTCGCGATCACCGCTGATGCGTTGTACCGGCTTGAAGCGTTCGGATCGGCTCATGGGGGGGACTCGTTAAGGGTCAACTACAGCCTATCACATGCCCCCCATGGGCGGCGGCCTCATCGGCGGCTGGGCGCGCTCCTGCACGTGCAGCTGGGTGAGCACCTGCAGGTCATGCAGTGACTGGGCGTAGTCGGTGCACTCGTTCATCCCCTGTTGCAGGAACTCGTTGAGCGCCGGTTCCATGCTGATCGCCTCGTCGATGCGCGGGTCGGAGCCACGCTGATAGGCGCCCACGGAGATGAGGTCGCGGTTCTGCTGATAGGTGGAGTAGAGGCGGTTGAACCAGCGCGAGGCCTGCTGGTGATCCTCCTCGGTGATCTGCTGCATGGCGCGGGAGATGGAGGCCTCGATGTCGATGGCCGGATAGTGACCCGCCTCGGCCAGGCGGCGCGAGAGCACCACGTGGCCGTCGAGGATGCCGCGGGCGGCGTCGGCGATGGGGTCCTGGGGGTCGTCCCCCTCGGTGAGCACGGTGTAGAAGGCGGTAATGGAGCCGCCGCCCTCCTCGCCGTTACCGGCGCGCTCAACCAGACTCGGCAGCTTGGCGAACACCGAGGCGGGATAGCCCTTGGTGGCGGGCGGCTCGCCGATGGCCAAGGCCAGCTCGCGCTGGGCCTGGACGTAGCGGGTGAGGGAGTCCATCAGCAGCAGCACGTCCTGCCCCTGATCGCGGAAATACTCGGCGATGGCGGTGGCCTGAGCGGCGCCGTGCAGGCGCATCACCGGCGGGCTGTCGGCGGGAGCGGCGACCACCACCGCGCGGCGCATCCCCTCGGGGCCGAGGATGTGGTCGATGAACTCCTTCACCTCGCGGCCACGTTCGCCGATGAGGCCGACGACGATCACATCGGCGGTGGTGAAGCGGGTCATCATCCCCAGCAGCACGCTCTTGCCGACGCCGGTGCCGGCGAACAACCCCATGCGCTGGCCGCGGCCGACGGTGAGCAGGCTGTTGATGGCGCGCACCCCCACGTCCAGCGGCTCGTTGATGGGGTGACGGGCCAGCGGATTGATGAAGCGACCGCTGAGCGGCATCTTCTCGTGCACCTCCAGCGGCCCCTTGCCATCCAGAGGCTGACCGGCGCCGTCGATGACGCGGCCCAACAACTGCTCGCCCACCGGCGCCTCGTAGACGCGACCGGTGGGGATCACCCGCGAGTCGGGGCCGATGCCGCGGATATCGCCGGTGGGCATGAGGTAGAGCTTCTCCCCGGCGAAGCCGACCACCTCGGCCTCGACCCGGCCGCCGTCGGGGGACTCGATGACACAGCGGGCGCCGACGTTGGCGCGCAGCCCCTCGGCCTCGATGGTCAGACCGACCATGCGCGTCACCCGCCCCTCCACCGCCAGCGGCAGCTTCTCCTCCACGCGGCGCTGGTAGCGACGCAGACGCTCCACCATGTGCGCGCCACGCTCATGCAGGTCAGGCATCGACCGGCTCATTGGACTCATCCAGGGGCTGCTGGTCATCACGGCGCGCGCCGCCCAGCAGCTCGGCGATGACGGCGTTAAGGCGCTTCTCCACGGTGGCGTCGATCTGCGAGTGTTCACTGCTCAGGCGGCAGCCGCCGCGGCTGAGCATGGGGTCCTCGACGATGCGCCAGCGGCGCTCCTCGTCGCTGCCCATCTCCAGGGCCTCGCGCACCAGCGCGGCATCCTCCGGGTGGAGGAAGACCTGAATACGGCGGGCGGCGGCGGGCAGCGCGGCCAGCGCCTCGCGCACCAGCCCCACCACCTCGCCGGGGTCGATAGCCAGCTGGCGGCGGATGATCTGCTGGGCGATGGCGATCACCAGCTCCACCAGCTCGCCCTCCACCCGCTCGTCCACCAGCCGCAGCGGCTCGGCGAACTCCAGGATGATCTGTTCCAGACGCTGTGCGCGGGCGTTGATCTCGGCCTGGCCGGCGGCCAGTCCCTCGCGGCGGCCCGCCTCCAGCCCCTCGGCGTGGGCGGCCTGGCGGATCGCCTCGATCTCCTCGGCCGTGGGGGGCTTGGGCAGCTCCTCCAGCTCCTCCTCGCGCGGCTCGGGCTTGCCCATGTTGGGCAGCTCCCAGCGCTCGTAGGCGGTCTGCGCGCCGTCGCTGATGAGCTTGGCGCCGGGGGTGTTTTCAGAGGAACTCATCGCCACCACCGCCCAGGCTGATATCGCCGGCATCGGCCATGCGACGGGCGATGGCCAGGATCTCCTTCTGCGCCGCCTCCACATCGCTGACGCGCACCGGCGCCGAGGCCTCCAGGTCGTCGCGCAGCATCTCCGCGGCACGCTTGGACAGATTCTTGAAGATCTTCTCCTTGAGTCCCTCCTCGGCGCCCGTGAGGGCGGTGATCAGGCTCTCGGAGGAGACC
>JBFFSW010000102.1:0-5726 GCA_041572195.1 Thiohalomonadaceae bacterium
CCAACCTACGCAAGACACAGACGGTTGTGTGAAAGAAACCCCAACAAAATAGGGCGCCCCAAGCGCCCTTTTTTTCATTCCCATCACCCCAACTCAATAGTTATACGAACTCGCCAGGAAGATGGTGGTGCTGAGCGCCTCCAGGGTCTGGATGGTGGGGTCGTTCTGCACCACCTGGGCCTCGCCGGTGCCGCGGGCGTAGCCCAGGCCGAGGGTGATGGAGGTGTTGCGTGACTGGCGGGTGAAGCTGAGCGAGATGCCGGTCATGTCCACGTGTTCGGGCTGGCCGAGCACGCCGGGCTTGAGCTGTGGGGTGTTGGCGTTGTTGGTGTAGAGGCCGACGCGGGTGACCCAGATATTGCTCATGAAGTACTCAATGCCCAGCGCCGCGTTCCAGGTGGCCGCCTTGGCGCGCAGCGGCGAGTCGACGTTGGCGGCGTACTCGCCATCGGTCTCGCCGTATTGGGTGTAGTCGGCGCTGATGATCAGGCGGTTGGAGGGGAAGTAGGCGATACCGGCGCTGATGGTCAGCGGGTACTGGCGCTCGATGGTGCTGGTGGTGATGCTGGTCAGCGGCGCCTGGCTGGTGCAGAGGTCACCGGGCGCGGGGGCCGCGGGCACCGGGCTGACGCTGCAGGTGATCTGCTGGCGGATGTCGGAGCTGGTGACCTGGGTCTGGCGCACGCTCAGTCCCAGCGACAGCCGCTCGGCCGGGCTCCACATCAGTCCCAGCACCGGCTCGATCCCGTACTCCTGGCTCTGCAGGTAGACGTTTTGCCACTGGTAGCTCGGGTCGGTGGTGGTGTAGCTCTGGTTGGTGATGGACTCCGAGTCGCGGATGTGGAAGTAGAGGGTGGCGCCGAAGGAGAGCGAGGGGCTCAGCTCGACGGCGTAGCTGGGGCCGACCTTGTAGGTGTTGTCCTCGTTGTTGACGTTAAGCACGTAGCTGTCGACGGTGGTGCCGGGGATGGCGGTGAGCAGCTGGTCCTGGTTCTCCTGCATGGCGTCGGTGACGGCGTAGGAGAAACCGGCCACCCCGGAGCCCAGCGGCTGCAGCACGCCGAAGAAGTTGGGCAGCAGGCTGGAGGAGTCGCGGCTCCAGTCGCCGCCGCCCAGGGCGTCGCGGTAGGTCAGCTCGGTGAGGTGGTAGGCGTTGGCGCTGGCCGAGAGGTTGGCGCCGTTGGCGTAGACGATACCGGCGGGGTTGTAGAAGAGGCCGCTGGGGTCGTCGGAGACCGCGGTGTAGGCGCCGCCAAAGCCCCCGGCGCGCTCGCCGATGAGGATGTTGTTGTAGTGGTACTGGTCGGCCGCGGCGTTGCCGCTGGCGAGCAGCAGGCCCGTGAGCAGGGCGGCAGGCTTTTTGTTCATCATTGTCGCCGTTCCTTAGTCCTTGGGTCAGTGGGAGCGCGTGTGCTGTTGGAAGCGCTGGCGCAGGTCCGGGGCGTTGAGGGTGGCGAGGCGCTCGCCGTCGATCAGGCGATCGAGCTGGAACAGCCGCTCGCCGAAGCCGGGGTGGGTGTTGTTGAGCACCGCGGTCTTCTCCCCCTGGCTCTGTTTGATGCGCTGCAGGTAGCGGCGCAGGGCCATGGGGTCGTAGCCGGTCTGGGTCAGCAGCAGGGTGCCCATGCGGTCGGCCTCGTATTCGTCCTCTTTCTTCAGGCCGCTGTCGAAGAGCAGCTCCACCGCCTTCTCCAGGGCCTGGTTGAAGGCGATGCGGCCGCTGTCGCCGACGCCGCCGAGCAGGTGCGCCAGGCCGCTCTCGATGCCGCCCCCCTCGCCGCGGATGTTGAGCTCGCGGACGATGTGGCGGCGGTTGACGTGGGCGATCTCGTGGGCCAGCACCCCGGCCAGTTCCGCCTCGTCCTGCATCATGTCGATGGCGCTGCTGGTGACGAAGATGTAGCCGCCGGGGGCGGCGTAGGCGTTGACCTGATCGCTGTCGATGATGGCGAAGTGGTAATCGATCTCCTGACGCTCGCCATGCATGGCCAGGCTGCGCCCCACCAGGTTGATGTAGCGCTGCTGCTCGGCGCTGCTCTTGAGCGGGTGGCGGCCGAGGATCAGCGAGGCGAGGTTGCGGCCGAACTCCACCTCGGCCTGCAGGTCGCGGCTGAGGGTGGCGATGTCGGCGCTGACCCCGGCGAGGCGCTGGCGGAACTCCTGGGCGGCGTGCGGGGCGCCGATGCCGAGGGTGGTGGTGGCGATGAGGGCGATGAGGGCGCGCTTGATCATTTCAGCACCTCGGCGTGGAAGGCCCGCACCTCGGCCTCGCTCAGGCTCAGCGCCTCCATGCGATCCAGGCCCAGGCGGTTGCCGCGCTCATCGCCGCCGAAGCGCTGGCGGTCCTCGGCGGCCAGGCCGCGGGCGGCACCGGCGGTGGTCACGGCGGAGGCGCGGCGGCGGGCGTTGGGGGCGATGGTCGGGCTCTCCTCGTCGAGCAGGCTGGTGCGCTCCAGCGGTGGGGTGGGGCCGATGACGAAGCGGGTCAGCCAGCCCAGCGTCTCGCCGCTGCCGACCTGCACCCAGCGTCCCTCTTCGGCGCGCAGCTCGATCGTGCTGCCGCGCTCCAGTTCGCCGACCACCGCCGCGCCGAAGCGTGGCTGGGCCAGCAGCTTGGCCTTGGCACTCTGTACGTAGAGCGCCTCGGCGCCGACCCCCAGGGGCAGGGCCAGCAGCAGGGGGAGGAGTGGTGTCGCGCGCATGATTGTGGGCCTCCTATTTGCTCGTCAGGGTGTAGACCCCGTCCCAGTCGGCCGCCGGTTCGCTCTCCATATAGCGTCGGCAGCGTTCGCTGAAGATCTCCGCCAGGGTGGCGTGCGTCGGTTCGGCCTCGGCCAGTTGCTGGTAGCGGCTCAGGGCCTCCGGCCAGCGGCGCTGGAGGTAGAGGGCGAAGGCCTCCTCGCTAAGGGCCTGTAGTCGCCCGCCGTTGGCTTGCTCCAGCGCCAGCGGCTGGTAGATGCGGATCGGCACCTGCTTACCCTTGACCCGCACCAAGTCTACCATAGCGCAGGGCTGCTCCGAGCCGAGCTCGGCGCGGGTGAATTCGGAGATCAGCACCGGGCAGCCGTAGTGGCTGGTGAGCCCCTCCAGGCGCGAGGCGAGGTTCACGCTGTCGCCGATCACGGTGTAGTCCAGCTTGCGCTCCGAGCCGATGTTGCCGAGCACCACGTCGCCGCTGTTGAGGCCGATGCCGATGCGTACCGGCGGCAGCCCCTTCTGCGCCAGCTGCTGGTTGACTTCATCCACCCCACGACTCATCTCCAGGGCCGCCTGCACCGCGCGCCGGGCGTGGTCCTCGACGCGGATGGGGGCGCCCCAGAAGGCCATGATGGCGTCGCCGATGAACTTGTCCAGGGTGCCCTGGCGCTGAAAGATGATCTCGCTCATCACCGAGAAGTGGGTGTTGAGCAGCTCCACCACCTGCTCCGCCTCCAGCGACTCGGAGATGCCGGTGAAGCCGCGCACGTCGGAGAAGAGGATGGTCAGCTCCTCGCGTTTGCCCACCCCAGCGCCCAGCTGCGCCTCGTAGTCGTCCATCACCTCGCTGAGCACCGCCGGCGAGAGGTAGCGGGAGAACATGTTGCGCACCCGGTGCTTGTCGCGCCCCTCGGTGAAGGCCAGCCAGGCCAGCGCGCTCAGCCAGGTGAAGCCGACGGCGGTGAGTGGGCCGATCAGCGGGTAGACCTCCAGCTGACTGAAGCGCTGCAGGTTGAAGCCCAGGTAAAGGCCTATCAGCAGCAGTGGCAGCAACAGCTGCAGCGCCAGGCGCCGCCCGAGGATCACGCTGTAGCCGGTGAGCAGGGCGAGGGTGACGATGATCAGGGTGTCCAATTCGCTGGAGGTGGGTCGCAGGAACTCCCCCGAGAGCAGGTTGCTGGCGACCGCCGCGTGCACCATCACCCCGGGGGTCTTGGCCGAGAGGGGGGTGGCCTTCACATCCTCCAGCCCGGCGGCGCTGGCGCCGACGAAGACGATCTTGTCGGCGAACTCGTCCGGGTAGATGAGCAGCTCATCCACCTCGCCGCGTTGCAAGCGCTGGATGGAGGCGAAGATGCCGCCGATGGAGTAGGGCTCGCCGGGGCCGGTGAGGTTGACCAGGTAGCGCCCGCGTCCATCCAGCGGCACCTCGTGGCCGTCGAACAGCACCCGCTCGCTCTCCACGCTCAGCTCATGCTCGCCCAGCAGCGGCGCCAGTGACAGCGAGGGCAGCAACGAACCCTGGTAGCTGTCGAAGAGGCGGGCGTGGCGGTAGACGCCGTCCTCGTCGGGGCCGAGGCCCACCCAGCCCATGCCGCGGGCGGCGTGGTAGAGCTCGCCCACCGGCATCAGGTAGGCGTTGTTGCCGTGCTCGTCATTGAGACGCGCCGGGCCGATGGCGTGCAGCTCGGCGAAGCCCTCGGGCAGGGGGTGGTTGAGCTCGGCCGTGCCGTGGCCGTCGAAGCGCTCGTCCGGGGCCTCTTTCTGTAGCTGGAAGGCGTGGTAGGCGATGCCGGTGGCGGCGCTGGCCTCCAGCAGGCGCAGGTCGCCATCGCCAGCGCCCAGTTCACGCTCGGTGAAGAGCAGGTCGAAGACCACCGCGCGTGCCCCGCCCATGGCCAGGAACTCCAGCAGGTCGCCGTAGAGGCTGCGCGGCCAGGGCCAGCGGCCCACCAGCGGGTCCAGCGCCTGCAGCGAGGCCTCGTCGATGAGCACCACCGCCACCTCGGGGTGTAGCGGGGCCTCGGCGCGCAACCACTCCAGGCGCTGGTCGAAGGTGATCCACTCCAGGCGCTGCATGGCCGGGGTGAACTGCAACAGCAGCGCCAGCAGTGCGCCGCAGAGGGCGATGAGCTGGGCGATGCGTTGGGATGGGGAGCGGGTCATCTCCTCGGCTTACTGCAACACCCCCTCGATGACCGCGGGCGGGTCGATGACCACCGGCTTGCCTGCCAGGGTCAGGGTGACCATGGCGGAGGTGGTGATGGGCAGTTCCAGCAGCTTCGCCGGGGCCAGGTCGAGACCGGCGGTGGTGCAGGTGGTCAGGCCGGTGAGCGCATCACGCATGTACTGTTCCTTCTCCATGGCGCGGACCACGAAGTTATAGGTGTTGCCGTCGGCCAGCTGGGTGCTCAGGCGCACGCCGTCGGCCAGGGTCATCTCCGGCACCCAGCGGCAGTACATGTCCACCGCCGGGTCGCAGCCCGGCTCGGGGCCCCAGGGGAAGCCCCAGAGCTGGCCGTCACCGCCGTACTCCAGCATCACCACGTTGCCCGCCGGGTGGGTGGTCAGGGTGTTGGCGAGGTTGGGGTCGTCGCCCGCCTGGTAGCTGTACTGGAAGCGCAGCGGTTCGTCGAAGTTCACCTGCTGGCCGTCGGCGACGCGGGTGACGCTGGTCTGGCGGTTCCAGTCGTTGGGGCCAGTCTCCCAGTTGTAGCTGTTGAGCTGGTCGTAGATGGTCCACCAGTTGGCCAGCCCGGGGTCGTTGGCGGGCAGCACCATGTTGCCGCTGTAGATGCCCCACTGGTACCAGTCGATGGGGTTGCCGAAGGCGTCGCTCATCTGCGTCAGGTCGGTGCCCTGGGGGATGGTGACCGCGACCGCCGGGGCGACGTTGTTGTCCATCAGCTGCAGGGTGCCGTTGACCAGGGTGAGGGTGTATCTATAGGGACCGGTACCGGCAAAGGCGGCGTCCCAGGGGGCGGGGTAGAAGAGGTCGCTCTCCAGCGCCGGGGTGCCGGTGATACCAC
>JBFFSW010000103.1:0-5644 GCA_041572195.1 Thiohalomonadaceae bacterium
GAGGGCTCACTGGTGCTGCTGGTGGCCGCCATCCTGATCGGCTACGCCCTGCTCTGGCTGAGCCTCAAGCTCATCAACACCATCCGTCACACCCCCGGCGCCCTGCTCGGCTGGGGCCGCGGTCGCCACGGCGCCGCCGCCCGCAAACGCACCCAGCGCGGCCTCATCGCCCTGGCCGAGGGCGACTGGACGCGCGCCGAGAAGGACCTATCCCGCTCGGCCCGCGATAGCGACACGCCGCTGATCAACTACCTGGGCGCGGCCCGCGCGGCACAAAACCGCGGCGCCGACCAGCGCCGCGACGACTACCTCTCGCGCGCCGCCCGCAGCATGCCCGAGGCGCGCCTGGCGGTCGGCCTCACCCAGGCCGAGGTACAGATCTCCAGCAACCAGCTGGAGCAGGCCCTGGCCACCCTGGAGCACCTGCGCGACTCCGCCCCCAAACACGGCCTGGTGCTGGATCTGCTGCGCCGCCTCTACGCCAAGCTCGGCGCCTGGGAGGAGCTGCTCAAGGTGCTGCCGGAGCTGCGCCGCCAGCACCTGCTGGACGAGCGCGAGGCCGCCGCCCTGGAGCGCCGCTGCTACGACAAGCTGCTGGAGAAGACCCAGGACACCGAGACTCTGGATACGCTCTGGTCTCGCCTGCCCAAGGGGATGAAGAAGGAGGCCGAACTGCTGGCCGACTACTGCCGCCGACGCCAGGCCCTGGACGGCGGCAGCGGCTGCGCCGCCCTGCTGCGCGAGGCGATCCGCCGTGAGTGGAACGAGGAGCTGGTGCGTCTCTACGGCCTCATCGAAGACGGCGACGCCGCCCAGCTCCATGACCAGGCCGAACCCTGGCTCAAGTCCTACCCCCAACAGCCCGCCCTCTACCTCGCCCTCGCCCGCCAGGCGATGCGCGCCCAGCTCTGGGGCAAGGCCCGCCACCACCTTGAGGACGCCCTCACCCGCCGCGACGACGCCGAGACCCACTGCGAACTCGGCCGCCTGCTGCAACGCCTCGACGAACCCGAACAGGCCGCCGAGCACTTCAAGCAGGGCTTGGCCCTGGCGGTGGGGGAGCGGTGTTCGAGGCATGCGCAGCAGCCATAAAAAAAACCGGCCTCAAGGGCCGGTTTTTTTATGCCGAGGCGCTAAGCCTCAATCCTTCTGCCACTCGAAGGCGTCGGAGTAGCAGTGGTCGGGGTTGATGCCCTTGGCGACCAGGGCCTCCTTGGCGGAGTAGACCATCTCGGGATGACCGCAGGCGTAGAGCTCGAACTCGGCCAGGTCGGCGTGTTCGGCGGCGGCGACATCCTGCACGTGGCCGGTCTTGCCCTCCCAGCCCTCGTCGGGGCGGGAGAGCACGGGGATGTAGTGGATGTTGGCATTATCGGCGTCCCAGCCGCGGGCCATCTCGTCCATGTAGAGCTCGTCCTGGTTGCGGGCGCCCCAGTAGATGTAGATGGGGCGCTGGCTGCCCTCGGCGATGGCGTGTTCGACGATGCCCTTGATGGGGCCGAAGCCGGTGCCGGTGGCGAGCATGATCACCGGGCGCTCGGAGTCCTCGCGCAGGAAGAAGCTGCCCTGGGGGCCGCGGATGCGCAGCACATCGCCGGTCTTCATCTCCTTGAAGACGCGGTCGGTGAACTCGCCGCCCTTGATGTGGCGGATGTGGAACTCCAGCACCGCGTCATCGTGCGGGGCGTTGGCGATGGAGAAGGAGCGGCGGCGGCCGTCCTCCAGCAGGAAGTCCACGTACTGGCCGGCCAGGTACTGCAGGCGCTCGCCCTCGGGCAGCTGCAGGCTGAGCACCATCACCTCGTCGTTGGCCCGCTCCATGGAGGCGACGCGGGTGGGCATTTTCCTGACCGGGATCTCCTTCACCGAGCCGACCTCGTGCACCTCGACGGTGACATCGGAGGTGGGTACCGACTTGCAGAAGATCTCCTCGCCCAGCTGCTGGGTGGCGGGGCCATAGGCGATGGGGTCACCCTCGGGGTAGGCCACGCTGCCGGAGAGCAGCTTGCCCTTGCAGGCGCCGCAGGCGCCGCCGCGGCAGCCGTAGGGGAAGGCGAAGCCGTTGCGCAGGGCGGCGTCGAGGATGGTCTCGCCCTCGTTGGCCTCGAAGCTGTGCCCGCTGGGCTGAACGTGTACGGTGAAGCTCATGGCGTTACCCTTGATATCCTTAAGTAAGTGATATATCCGACAAAAAGAGTGCGAATTATGTCCGAAAACCGCTCTACAGACAATGCCCCATCCCGGGTCTCCATCATAGGCTACGGCGACATGGGCCGTCGCGTCGCGCATCTGTGGATCGAACGCAGTGTACCGGTGCGGGCCCTGGCCCGCTCCGAGGCCTCGGCCCAGGCCCAGCGCGAGGCGGGGGTGGCGCCGTTGGCGGGCGACCTGGACGAGGCCGCCGGCCTCAAGGGCCTGGAACTCGGCGGCGACTGGCTCTACTACTTCGCCCCGCCCTCCACTCTCGATGAGGGGGATGCGCGCATGGACGCCTTCGTCACCGCCCTGGAGAGCATGCCCGAGCTTCCTGAACGCATCCTTTATATCAGCACCAGCGGGGTCTACGGCGACCGCGGCGGCGACTGGGTGAGCGAGTCCGACCCGGTGAACCCACAGACCACCCGCGCCCGCCGTCGCTGGTACGCCGAGCGACGTCTGGCCGCCTGGGGCGAGGCCCACGGCGTGCCGGTGGTGCGGCTGCGGGTCGGTGGCATCTACGGCGATGGGCGCCTGCCGCTGGAGCGGCTGCGTCGCGGCGAGCCGTTGCTGCGCGAGGCGGAGTGCGGCTACACCAACCGCATCCACGCCGACGACCTGGCGCGCCTCTGCCTCTTCGCCCTTGAGCGGGGCGAGTCGGGGGTGGTCAACGCCGCCGATGGCCGCCCCGGCACCATGACCGAGTACTTCAAGGCGGTGGCGACGGCCGTGGGGCTGCCGCTTCCCGAGGAGATCCCCATGACCGAGGCGCGTGAGCGGCTGAGCCCGGCGATGCTTTCCTACCTTACCGAGTCGCGCCGGCTGGATGTCTCCAAGTTGTTGATCGAGTGGGGCTTCGATCTGATATACCCGAGTCTTTCGCTCGGCCTTGACAAGCAGTAATTGACTGCTAAGCTCAGGATTACTCGTATCTCCTCCTGAGAATTAGGCGACCGCTCTACCGGTCGCCATTTTTTTTGCCTACATCCTTCAGTATCGACCTACGCAAAAACCAGACAATACCTACGTGCTTTAACAGGTACATTGCCTATTGGTCCAACCATTTGGCTGTATACCCATGCACAAGCCCGCCTTCGTCCCCTCCATCGGCATCCTCTTCGTCTACTGCCTGCCCGCGCTGCTGACCGTCGCCGTGGTGCTCTACGGCTACCAGAACAGGGTGATGGAGGTGGGCAACTTCGTCACCGGTCAGCATCGTATGGTGGAGTGCGCGGTGAAGCAGGCGCGCGAGGGCATGGACGATGGGGCGGTGCCGACGCTGGAGGCCATCGAGAAGAGCGCCTGCCTGGAGCTCATCATGGGCGACGAGACTGTCTCCATCTACTCCAAGGAGCTGATCCGCTTCTTCATCCGTGAGCACCGCATCGAACTGAGCAACTCGGCGGCCAAGAACAACGACTACGAGGACCTCAACGGCATCAATGAAATCCTCCACGGCATCTGGCTGAAGAACGCCTACATCATCGGCACCATGGCAGTGCTACCCTTCCTGCTGCTGGGCTTCCGCCTCGCCTTCAGCCCCAACATCCAGCTCAACGCCGCCGAGCGCCTGCGCTACGCCCGCCAGGGCTTCCTGATGAAGTTCCTGATCGGCTTCATCATCGCCTACGCCACCATGTACCTGTTCAACCCCATCGGCCGCGGGGTAAGCACCATCGATCAGTTCCTGGTCAGCACCGACCTCTACCGCGCCGAATCACTGCCACTGTTCATCAAGACCAAGTTGCTCACCCCGGTACTGGCCGGCTTCCTCGGCTGGTACCTCTATCTGCTCAGCTACTTCTTCACCAAGCTGATCACCGACGATGTGGTCAGCCCGCGGGTTTACGGGGTAATGCTGAAGAAGGCGATCTTCACCTACGGCCTGGCCCTGGTGCTCTCGCCGATGCAGGCCGACATCGGCATTCAGTCCAGCGAGGCGGCCAAGGCGGTCAACTACTCGGTGCAGATGTGCCTGGCGCTGTTCCTCATCGGCTTCTTCCCGGTCGCCGCGCTCGGCCTCATCCGCGACACCGCGGTGAAACTGGTCAAGGGGGTGCAGACCGAGAAGGGCAACCTCAACGAGCTGCCCGGCATCTCCCGCTGGCAGATCCTGCGCCTGGAGGAAGAGGGCATCGACAACCTCGGGGCGCTGGCCTACGCCGACCGCCGCCTGCTGCACCGCCACGTGCCCAGCCTCTCGCTGCTCATCGACTACTGGATCGACATCGCCCAGCTCTACGTCATCGCCGGGCAGAGTCACTACCTCAAACTCAGCCCCTACGTACAGACCGCCAGTCAGTTCATCATCGAGATCGAGTCGGGCAACCAGCAGTTCACCGACGCGCTCAAGGAGGCCGAGGTGCACAACGGCGCGGAGATCGCCCGTCTGCTCAGGCGCACCTTTGGCGAGCATTTGTGTCTGGAGTGTATTGACGGGAAATAAAAAAAACCGGCCGCGAGGCCGGTTTTTTTATCCGCGGCGATGCCCTTACAACTCGCCGTAGGAGTGCAGGCCGCTGAGGAACATGTTCACCCCGAGGAAGGCGAAGAGGGTGACGAACAGGCCGATGATGGCCCACCAGGCCAGCGGCTTGCCGCGCCAGCCCTTGGCCATGCGCAGGTGCAGCCAGGCGGCGTAGTTGAGCCAGACGATCAGTGCCCAGGTTTCCTTGGGGTCCCAGCTCCAGTAGCCGCCCCAGGCCTCGGCGGCCCACATGGCGCCGAGCACGGTGGCGACGGTGAAGAAGGCGAAGCCCAGGGCGATGGCCTTGTACATGATGTCGTCGAACACCTCCAGGCTGGGCAGGGCGCCAAGCACCCGCTCGCGGGCGATGGCCCAGATGAGCAGCGCCCAGATGCCTACCGCCGCCAGGCTCTTGGCCACCGCCACCAGCATGCCGGTGGCGCTGATGGCGCCGCTCATGCGGTATTCGCCGGAGAGCACGCCGATGACGCCGACGGTGAAGACGATGCCCAGGGAGATGAAGAAGGCGCGGCGCCCCTCGGCGGTGCCGGTGTAGTCCTTGATCAGGTAGGCGACGCCGAGCATGGCGGCGAGGGCGAAGGCGCCGTAGCCGACGAAGTTGGCGGGCACGTGGATCTTCATCCAGTAGCTCTGCAGGGCGGGCACCAGCGGGCGGATCTCGTGGGCGCCGCGCTCGAAGCTGTACCACAGCAGGAAGGCCACCGCGGCGCTGATCACGGTGAGCACGAAGGCGCCCATGGCGCGGTTGTCGTAGCGCTTCTCGTAGTGCAGGTGCAGCAGCGCGGTGAGCACGGCGAAGAGGATGAACACCTCGTAGAGGTTGCTGACCGGGATGTGGCCGACATCCAGCCCCACCAGGTAGGACTCGCGCCAACGCACCATCAGGCCGACGAAGCCCATCACCGTGCCCGACCAGGTCATTGCCGAGGCGACCTTGCCGGCGAATTCGGAGCGGGTGGC
>JBFFSW010000104.1:0-5633 GCA_041572195.1 Thiohalomonadaceae bacterium
GTCCCACTCGCTGACCTGGCCGTTGACCATGGGATAGAGCAGGCGGCCATCCAGGTCCAGGGTCTCTCCAAGCGCCATCCCCTTGGAGCAGAGACGACCGAAGTTGGCCGGGTGCTCCGGGTCGCCCTTGATCGCGACGCCGCCGTCACCATCGTTCGTGGCGATGATGCCGCAGCCGACGCCGCAGTAGGGGCAGGTGGTCTTCACGTCGTTCATTTAGATCGCCAGAAGGACTGTCTCACCTTCAAGTTTCACCTCGTGCCTGCGCACGCACCCCTTGTCCGGTGCCACCACCTCGCCGCTGGTGAGGTCGATGTTCCAGTTGTGCAGCGGGCAGGCGACCTTGTTGCCGTGGACCATCCCCTCGGAGAGGGGGCCGTTCTTGTGCGGGCAGCGGTTGCGCAGGGCGAATACCTGATCCTCGCTGGTGCGGAAGATGGCGATCTCCTCGCCGTTGTTATCCACGACGCGCGAGCCCAGGCGTGGAATGTCATTTAGTTGGCCGACTTCGGTCCAGTTAGACATGGGGCTTCTCCTCGCTGTTAAGGGTCTTCATCGGTACGAATTGCAGGCGGTGTTCATCCTTGCTCAGTTCGTTCCATGGGTCGTTCTGGGCGATTTGCTGCGACTCCAGGAAACGGGCGTGCAGCGTCTTGCGGTTTTCCATGTCGTCGATAATGCGGCTCTTCACGTAGTTGAGGCCGACCCGTTCGATCCATGGGGCGGTGCGCTCCAGATAGCGCGCTTCCTCGCGGTAGAGCTGCATGAAGGCGGCGGCGTACTCCAGTACCTCCTCCTCGGTTTCGACCTTGGCCAGCAGGTCGGTGACGCGCACCTTGATACCGCCGTTACCACCAACGTGCAGCTCGTAACCCGAGTCGATGGCGACCACACCGAAGTCCTTGATGGTCGCCTCGGCACAGTTACGCGGGCAGCCGGAGACAGCCATTTTGTACTTGTGCGCGGTCCACGAGCCCCAGGTCATCTTCTCCAGCTTGATGCCGAGACCGACCGAGTCCTGGGTGCCGAAGCGGCAGTACTGCGAGCCGATGCAGGTCTTCACCGTGCGCAGCGCCTTGCCGTAGGCGTGGCCGGAGACCATGCCCGCGGCGTTGAGGTCCTTCCACATCGCGGGCAGGTCCTCTTTTTTAACGCCGACCAGGTCGATGCGCTGGCCGCCGGTCACCTTCACCATCGGCACCTGATATTTTTCCGCCGCGTCGGCGATGGCGCGCAGCTCGGCGGGAGTTGTAACACCGCCCCACATGCGTGGCACCACGGTATAGCTGCGGTCCTTCTGGATGTTGCCGTGCACCCGCTCGTTGATGAAGCGGGATTGCGGGTCATCCTGGGCCTCCTTCGGCCAGGAGGAGATGAGGTAGTAGTTGAGCGCTGGGCGGCAGCTGGGACAGCCGTTGGGGGTGCGCCAGTCGAGTTTTTTGAATACCGCATCCATCGAGGTCAGTTGCTCGGACCGGATTGCCTCGCGCACCTGGTCGTGGCTGTGGTCGGTGCAGCCGCACATCGGCTTGACCTTGGGGTGGGAGTGGTCGGTGCCGACGGTGGCGGCGAGGATCTGCTCGACCAGGCCGGTACAGCCGCCGCAGGAGGCAGAGGCCTTGGTGTGGGCCTTCACTTCATCCAGTGTAAAGAGTCCTTCAGTCTGGATCGCCCGGACGATGTCCCCCTTGGTGACGCCGTTACAGCCGCACACCTCGGTGTCGTCCGACATGTTCATCACCGTGTGGTTGGCGCCGTGACCGGCATCGGCGGTATCGCCCTGACCGAACATCAGGGTGTCACGGAAGGCGCTGACATCGGAGCCCTCGCGCATCAGCTGGAAATACCAGGGGCCGTCCATGGTGGCACCGTAGAGTACCGCCCCCTCGATGCGGTTATCCTTCAGTACGATCTTTTTGTAGACGCCTTTGGAGGGGTCGCGATAGATGATGCGCTCGCACTCATCGTCGCCGTGGAAGTCTCCGGCGGAGAAGAGGTCGATACCGGTCACCTTCAATTTGGTGGAGGTCACGGAGCCCTCGTAGCGACCGTAGCCGAGCTTGGCCAGATGGTTGGCGGCCACCTTGGCCATCTCGAACAGCGGCGCCACCAGGCCGTAACAGGTGCCGCGATGCTGCACGCACTCGCCCACGGCGTAGACGCGCGGGTCGAAGCTCTGCATGGTGTCGTTGACGACGATGCCGCGCTCGCAGTGAATACCGGCGGATTGCGCCAGTTCGATGTTGGGACGAATGCCGACCGCCATCACCACCAGGTCGGTCTGTACCTCGCGGCCATCGGCAAACTTGATGCCCTCGACGCGCTCCTTGCCGACGATCTCCTGGGTGCTGGCCTGCATCAGGAACTCGACGCCGCGCGCCTGCAGCTCACGTTGCAGCATCTGGCCCGCCTCGGAGTCGAGCTGCTGGTCCATCAGGGTGTCGCTGATGTGTACCACGCTCACCCGCATGCCGCGTTTCATCAGACCATTGGCCGCCTCCAGACCGAGCAGGCCGCCGCCGATGACCACGGCGCGCTGGTGGTTTTGCGCCGCGTCGATCATCGCCTCTACATCCTTCACGTCGCGAAAGCCGATCACCCCCTCCAGATCATGACCGGGCACCGGCAGGATGAAGGGGTTGGAGCCGGTGGCCAGCAGCAGGCGGTCATACTCCGCCTCGCTGCCATCGTCGGCGATAACGAGGCGGTTCTTGCGATCGATGCGAACGACCTTTTTCCCGCTGTGCAGGGTGATGTCGTGCTCGGCGTACCACTCGGGAGTGTTGAGCATGATCGCATCCAGCGTGGTCTCGCCGGTGAGCATCGGCGAGAGCATGATGCGGTTGTAGTTGCCGTAGGGCTCGGCGCCGAAAACGGTAATGTCGTAGTCGGCATCGAGCTTGAGCAACTCCTCGATGGTGCGTACACCGGCCATGCCGTTGCCCACCAGGACCAGTCTCTCTTTCATCGTACTCTCCATCAGTTTCGTTGTAGCTTGACGATGTTGTCCGCATCGCCTTCAACCCCCGGGGTCAGCCACTCGGCGACGGCGGGGGAGGGGTGTTTAATCGTCTGGCCGCGCAGGTAATCCAGCGGCCGAGCGGGATCGAAATATTCGCCGTCGATGAATCGGTCGGCGCCCATGGGGATATCGCTCCAGCCCCTCAGCAGCCACGGGCCCTCGTGCAAGCCCTCGGCCTTGTGGTCGCGATCCGGTGTGGGCAGGCCGAGCACGTAGGCTGCCTCGCGGTGCAGGTCGGTGCGGTAGACCTGCTCGGCCAGGGCATGCAGATCCAGCGGCGCGTCGATCTGACCCCAGCGCAGCATCTGGGTGAGGAACCAGAGCGCGTGTGAGCGCCAGGGGAAGTTGGCGGCGTTGCGGTGGAAGATGTTGAACTGTTCGTCACAGAGGCCGCGGGCGATGATCGCCTCGTCGGCGTTGACGTAGATGGGACGCGCCAACAGCGCCGCCGCCTCGGCGCGGTTCTCCGCCTTATCCAGCCAGCGGCTCGCCTCCAGCAGCGCCATCACCAGCGCGCGGTGGCAGTGGGGGTGCTGTTCGGCCCACTCCTGGGTGACGCCGAACACCTTCTCCGGGCTGTTGTTCCAGATGGCGAACTTGCTGATCACGGTGCGGCCGATACCGGCCTCCTCGGCCTGCGAGTTCCATGGCTCGCCGACGCAGTAGCCGTCGATCTCGCCCGACTCCAGCTTGCCCACCATCTGCGAGGGGGGCACGACGATGAGGCGGATGTCGCGGTCCGGATCGATACCGGCGGTGGCCAGCCAGTAGCGCAGCTCGTAGTTGTGCGGCGAGCTGGGAAATACGGTGGCGAAGGTGAGTGGTGGCTCGCCCCCGGCCCGCTCGTCGATCACCTGCTTCAGCGCGTGGGCGAGCGAGGCCAGCCCCGTCTCGCGCATGCGCTCATGCAGGGCGTTGGAGACGGTCACCGCGTTGCCGTTCAAGTCCAGCGCCAGGGCGGTGAGGGTGGGTTTTTTGATCGGCCCCAGCCCCAGGCTCATGTCCAGCGGCATGCTGGCGAGCATCTGCGCGCCGTCGAGTATGCCCATCGCCACCTTGTCGCGGATGTTGGCCCAGGAGGTCTCCTTGGAGAGGGTGACGTTGAGGCCGTAGCGCTTGAAGTAGCCCTTCTCCAGCGCCACCACCAGCGGCGCGCAGTCGTTGAGCGGGATGAAGCCCAGACTCAGGTCGCTCTTCTCCAGTCGACTGTTGTGCATGCTTCCGTCCTCAGCCCGCCGCCAGCTTCAGCTCAGGCTTGTTGCTCGCCGGCACGTCCGGCTGGGCGTGGCGCTCGTGCAGGAAGCGCAGCACCTCGGCGCGGTAGTGGTTGTATTCGGGCTGGTCGGCCAGTTGCAGACGGTGGCGCGGACGCTCCAGGCGCACGTCGAGGATCTCGCCGACGGTGGCGTTGGGGCCGTTGCTCATCATCACGATGCGGTCCGAGAGCAGCACCGCCTCGTCCACGTCGTGGGTGATCATGATCACCGTGTTGTTGAGCTCGGCCTGGATCTCCATCAGCGAGTCCTGCATGTGGGTGCGGGTGAGGGAGTCGAGGGCACCGAAGGGCTCGTCCATCAGCAGCACCTTGGGCTCCATGGCCAGGGCGCGGGCGATGCCGACGCGCTGCTTCATGCCGCCGGAGATCTCGTCGGGGCGGCGATCCAGGGCGTGGCTCATGTGCACCAGCTCCAGGTTGTGCAGGGTCCAGTCGTGGCGCTCCTGTTTCGACTTGCTCCGGCCGAACACCTGGTCCACCGCCAGGCGCACGTTCTCGTACACCGTCAGCCAGGGCAGCAGCGAGTGGTTCTGGAACACCACCGCGCGGTCGGGACCGGGCTCGGTCACCTCGCGATTTTCCAGCAGTACGCCGCCACGGTTCGCCTCGAGAAGCCCGGCGACGATGTTGAGCACCGTTGACTTGCCGCAGCCGGAGTGGCCGATGAGGGAGATGAATTCGCCCTTGTCGATCTTCAGCGAGACATCGTCCAGCACCTGCAGCGGGCCATTGTCGGTGTCGAAGCTGATGCTGATATTTTCCAGGCTGAGATAACTGTTCATGTTTTGATCTCCTTTAACGCAGCACCGCGTTCCTGTCCCAGCTGACCCACTTCTGCAGCATCAGCATGGCGCGGTCGAGCATGAAGCCGATGATGCCGATGACCAGCACCGCGACCATGATCCGCGCCAGCGAGTTGGAGCTGCCGTTCTGGAACTCGTCCCAGACGAACTTGCCCAGCCCCGGGTTCTGCGCCAGCATCTCGGCGGCAATCAGCACCATCCAGCCGATGCCCAGCGACAGACGCAGACCGGTGAACATCATCGGCAGCGAGGAGGGCAGGATGATCTTCACGGTCTTGGTCAACCAGCCCAGGCGCAGCACGCGGCTGACGTTGATCAGGTCCTTGTCCACCGAGGAGACGCCGACGGTGGTGTTGATGATGGTCGGCCACAGGCAGCAGAGGGTGACGGTGATCGCCGAGGTGACGAAGGACTTGGCGAACAGTGGGTCATTGCTGACGTAGAGGGCGCTGACCACCATCGTCACCAGCGGCAGCCAGGCCAGCGGCGAGACCGGCTTGAACACCTGGATCAGCGGATTGAGGGCCTTGTA
>JBFFSW010000105.1:0-5601 GCA_041572195.1 Thiohalomonadaceae bacterium
CCCATGCCGGTGCGCAAGCCGTCGCCTCCGCCGCCCAGGCCGAAGCCCATTCCAAAACCAGTGCCAGTGTCAGTGCCGGTGCCGGTGCCCGAACCAAAGCCTGAACCGAGGCCCGAGCCGGAAACCGACAACGGCAACCTCTGGCTGATCCTGTTGCTGCTGTTGCTGTTGATAGGCGCCGTGGCGCTGCTCTGGTGGCAGCCCTGGGTGGCCGAGCCGGCGAGCCCGCCGGTGGAAAAGCCGGTGTTTGTCGCGCCGAAACCTGTGCCCGTACCGAGACCTGAGCCCGTCCCAGTACCTGAACCCGAACCCAAGCCCGTGGATCCGGTAAAGCCCGTCGTCGAGCCGGTTCAGATCGAACGCAACGAGGGCGAGCTGCGCATCACCATCGACCGCGAGGCCCTGAAAAAAATGGCCGAGGAGGAGATGGAGACGCCTCCCGTCCCCCGGGCCGACCCCAACCTGCTGGATGAGTGGGAGTTGGGTTCGGAGTTTCCCCCGCTACCCCCGGTGGAGAAGACCGGCGATACCTGTTTCCTTCACATCGTCAAACGCGGCGATACCCTCTGGGACATCGCCTCGCGCTACCTCGGTAACCCCTGGGCCTTCCGCGAGCTGGCGCGAAACAGCAACATCCGTGACCCGGACCTCATCTATCCCGGCAACCGCATCGTGGTGATCCTGCACTGAGCCGCGCTATCATTCGCGCCCATGCAAGAGACGAACGACACCACCCTACCCTGCGCCGCCCTCGGCCCCGAGCCGCTGGCCGAACTGCTCGCCCGCTTCAGCCTGGAGCTGGTGTGGCTGGATGAGGGCGCGCCCATCCCCGGCTCCTGGTTCGGCGAGCCGGAGGCGGGGATCATCGGCCTTCAGGTCTACGTGCGCCCCGACACCCCGGTGCACTCGGCGCTGCACGAGTCCTGCCACCTCATCTGCATGGACGCGGGCCGCCGCGCCGAGCTGCACACCAACGCCGGTGGCGACTACGATGAGGAGAATGCGGTCAACTACCTGGAGATCACCCTCGGCGACTACCTGCCGGGGATGGGCCGCGGGCGCATCCTCGCCGACATGGATGCCTGGGGCTACACCTTCCGCCTCGGCTCGGCGCGCGCCTGGTTCGAGGAGGATGCCGAGGATGCCCGCCACTGGCTACTGGACCACGGCCTGATCGACGCCGAGGGCGCGCCGACCTGGCGGCTCAGACAATAGCCGGTTGATTCGCCACCCCGTGCTGTCTAAGCTCAGCCTATAAATAGACGCGTGAGCCAAGGGAGCCGCAATGAACTTCGAGTCCATCCGCAACTACTACGAACAGCTGGTCATCGACGAGGTGATGCTCAAGGTCGCATCGGAGAACTCCGATCCGGACTTCCTCGAGGATGTCACCTGCCTGGCCCTCAACAAGCTCCCCCCCCGCTACCTGCGCCACGAGGTGGACATGGCCTTCTACCTCACCAGCGACGAGCGCCAGCAGATGTACGACTCGGTCGCCGGGGCGGTGCGCGAGGCGGCCGACTACGTCGCCGCCAGCCGCCAGCAGGCCTAGCCCGACAAGGGCGAAACTTGGCCCATGAGCAACGTTCCCTATCACATCGAAGTAGAGGTGGAGAGCGACTACATCCCCGAGCAATCGCTGCCGGAGGAGAGGCGCTACGTCTTCGCCTACACCATCACCATCCGCAACCAGGGCACCCATGCCGCGCAACTGATCAGCCGTCGTTGGCTGATCACCGATGGCGACGGCCGTCACCAGGAGGTGCACGGCCCCGGCGTGGTCGGCGAGCAACCCCACCTGGCCCCCGGCGAGAGCTACCGCTACACCAGCGGCACGGTGCTCGACACCCCGGTGGGCACCATGCAGGGGAGCTACCAGATGCTCGCCGACGACGGCCGCGAGTTCGACGCTGAGATCCCGGTCTTCACCCTGGCCCAGCCCAACACCCTGCACTGACGATGCTGCGCTACAGCTACACCCTGTGGGCGCCCATCTATGACCGGGTGCTGGAGCGGGTCAGCGAACCGCTGAGGCGTGAGAATCTGGAGCACCTGCGTGAGCTGAATGCCGCAGAGGTGCTATTGCCCGGCATCGGCAGCGGCCTGGATATCCCCCACCTGCCCAGCGGCCCCCACTACACCGGTCTGGACCTCACCCCGGCGATGTTGCGCCTGGCCGAGAAACGCATGAAGGGGCGCGACGATATCGAACTGCATCTGGGCGACGCCATGGCCCTGCCCTTCGCCGACGAGAGCTTCGATGCGGTGGTGATGCATCTGATCCTGGCGGTGGTGCCGGAGCCCGAGCGGGCCTTGATGGAGGCGCAGCGGGTGCTGCGCCCCGGCGGACGGATCTTGATTCTGGATAAATTCCTGCGCCCCGGTCAGAGGGCACCGCTGCGGCGGCTGCTCAACCTCTTCAGCCGCCACCTGGCCACGCGCACCGACGTGGTTTTCGAGCCGTTGTTGGCCCACTGCCCCCATCTGAAGGTAATCGACGACCAGCCTGCCCTGGCCGGGGGGTGGTTCAGGTTTATTCAGTTACAGAAGGCGCTCAGCGCCGATAATCCATCACCCGCCTGAGCAGTGCCCCCAGATCCGGCAGCCGTTCGGTGCCCATCTCCAGCCTCCTTCCATCGGCCATATTCAGGCGCGCAATGGCGTGCCCGGCCGGGTCCACCAGCAGGTCGATGGAGGCCGCCTCGGGGGCGTAGAGCAGGCGGATCTGCGAGAGGTCGGCGCCGCTCTTGAGCAGCCGGGCGATGCCCCGGCGGAAGCTGTCGGCGTGGTTGGCGGCGAGCACGAAGCGCAGCTCGCCACGCTGGGCGGGGAGCACGTCGTAGTGGTCGATGCGCCCGAGCATGGCGCCGAGAAAGTCGCTGTACTCATCCCCCAGCTGCTCGCGCGCACCTTCGTCGGCCACGTAGATGGCATCGGTGGGGCTGACGTGGGCCAGATAGGCGAAGTGGCGCGGGCGGTAGGCGGCCACCGCCGTGCAGGTGGCGACACCGCGGGTGGCCAGCGGCCTCTCGCGACTCTTCCGCAGCTCCTTGAAGTCCACCTTTTGCGCGGCTGGCCAGTCACCCGAACGGCCGCCCTCGCGCGGCTCCGGCAGGGCGGCGAGCATGCGCCCCAGCAGCTCTTGCTGGTGGCGGAGGTAGAAGCCGCTCAGCACCTCCTCCTCGTCGCGCTCGGCAATCAGCCGCCAGCGCGCCCCCTCGTAATCAAGGCGTTCGTAAGCGCTGTAAACCCACACGTCGCGGTAGTCACGGATGATGCGCCGACCGCTACGCTCGCCATCGAGGGTACGCAGGGCCTCGGTGTCGATGCGCTTTTTCAGCACCGTCACATCGTCGATAAAGCGCGACTGGCTCATCATCAGCTGGCGGTCATTGACCATGTACACCTCACCGGTGCGCCCCAGCTCCGGCTCGCGCGCCTCGCTCAGATAGAGGTTGATGCGATCGACCGGCAGTTGCAGCACCACGCTGCCGAGGTAGGCGCCGTCCTCGCGCAGCGGCACCACGTAGAAGGAAGCGGGCTCAGCGGAGACCTGGTAGTGCTCGAAATCAACGAAACGCAGGGAGTCCGGCGGGCTACTCAGGGCCTGGTGTAGCCCCAGCCCCTGGAACATCGGGTCATTGATGTTGCGGCCGAAGTCCGCCTCGCGGCGCAGGGTGAAGAAGATCGTCCCCTCGGCGTCCACCATCAGCAGGTCGTAGAAGGCCCCCAGATGCTCGACGAAGTAGCGCTCCAGGCGCGTCTCCACCTCGCGCCAGTGACCACCGTCCAGGCGACCGCCACGGTACTCCTCGTGCAGGGCGGCGAAGGCGTCGAGGATCAGCCGCTCGTCGGCCAACCCCTGCGCCGCCTGCTTACGCGCCGCCAGATAGCGAAGCAGACGCTCGCGCTTATTGCCGCGCACCGCCTCCAGGCGCGCCATCTCCGCATCGCGCAGGGCCTGGGCGTCGGGGATAGGCGTCTCGCCACAGGCGGAAAGCAGCAACGGCAGAAGCAGTAACAGTCGTCGTATATGTTGGTGCATAGCGGCCTATCCTACCGCGTGTGACGCAGCGATGGGAGGCGACTGATACAATCAGCACAAACATGGGGGTAACTATGAGCACCTACGCCATCGGCGACATCCAGGGCTGTTTCGAGCCGCTACAGGCCCTGCTGGAGAAGGTCGACTTCGACCCGGCCCACGACCGCCTCTGGTTCACCGGCGACCTGGTCAACCGCGGCCCCCACTCGCTGGAGACCCTGCGCTTCGTCCGCGACCTTGGCGATGCCGCCGTCACCGTGCTCGGCAACCACGACCTGCACCTGCTGGCGGTGTGGCGCGACCGCCAGCGCCACTTCAAGAACAACGACACCCTCGGCCCCATCTTCGAGGCCCACGACGGTGACGAGCTGCTGGAGTGGCTGCGCCACCAGCCGCTGATGCACCACGACGCCGAACTGGGCTACAGCCTGCTCCACGCCGGACTCCCCCCGCAATGGGACATCCATCAAGCCCAGACCCACGCCCGCGAGGTGGAGGCGGTGCTGCGCGGCGAACGCTTCGAGGGTTTTCTCGAACACATGTACGGCAACCAACCGGCCAAGTGGCACGACGAACTGGAGGGGTGGGACCGCCTGCGCTTCATCGTCAACTGCTTCACCCGCCTGCGTTTCTGCACCGCCAAGGGCAAACTGGAGTTCGACAGCAAGGGCTCCCCCGGCAGCCAGGACGAAAAGCTCCTCCCCTAGTTCCGGGTCCCCGACCGCCGCAGCGCCGGCGAGCCCATCATCTTCGGCCACTGGTCCACCCTCGGCCTGCTGCTTGAGGATGACATCAAGGGCATTGATACCGGGTGTTTGTGGGGGGGTGAGATGACCGCGTTTAGATTAGAGGATGGGGCGGTGTTTCAGTGGGGGTGTGAGGGGGCGATGAGGCCGGGGACGGATTAAAACGAGGAAGACTCATGGAAGAGAAACACAACAAATATACACGCCTTTTCTACCGCGGGCCTTCGCGTAAATCTCACGTTCGCAATCTCATACTAGTACTTACCGTATTGATGGTAGGGAGCGTGATAACACTCTCTTACTCCCTGGCCACCGGCGGCGCACTCGACTCACCAGAGAATCGGCTTCGCCCTGCCTTCATCGCCACACACGGCTCGGTGATCTTGCTCTATCTGCTGACGACGTTATGTCGCAGACGCTGGTCGCGAATCATCATGGATGATAATGGCTTACACTACTATTCACCATTCTCGCGCTTCTTTGATTGGAAGATTGCCTTCAGTGACGTCGAAAAGGTCTATGCTGACGTCGATGACGAATCCGCGCTGCTTTACATCCATCACTCGAAGGCGTTAAGCAGGCAGATCAGAATAGAGGAGTGGGCAACGAATAATGCAGAGCAGCCATTATTCTCGCCTCACCTCCACCCTCTATTCATCGCCATAGCAAAGGCAAGTGATATGGGCATTGTAGATAACACGACCAAATAATCGGAGAACTACGGCCCCACCGGATTCATCAACGCCCCACCCAACGCATCCCTAACCCGATACCACCGCTCCATCGCATTCCGCTGATACACCGGCGCCA
>JBFFSW010000106.1:0-5522 GCA_041572195.1 Thiohalomonadaceae bacterium
GGATAGCGCGCGTCAAAAGGCCTCGGAGCTGGGCGAGCTGAGCCGCGAGGAGGCGGAGAAGGTCTCCGGCTACATCAAACGTGACCTGGAGGATGCCGCCGACTACCTCAACCGCGAGGGCGGCGAGCTCAAGGATTGGCTCAAGTTCGACCTCGAGGTGGTCGAGCAGCGTCTCGCCCAGCTCTTCAGCGAAAGCGTCGACCACACCCGCGAGGCCATCGCCCGCCTCGAGCTCGAGGCCAACGCCCACGGCGAATGGCACAGCGGCGAGATCGTCGGCATCGGCACGTTAGAGTGCAAGGGCTGCGGCGAGAAGCTGCACTTCCACAAGACCGGGCGGGTGCCGCCTTGTCCTAAGTGTCATGGGTCGAAGTTTCGGAGGGTTTCGGGGGGTGATGAGGGCTGAATGGAATTGGCGGATGCGCTTCGCTTATCCGCCCTACATTTAAGCCAGACATGGACCGTGTAGCTCGCTCTGAGGCCGTAGGGTGGATAAGCGATAGCGCATCCACCACTCACCCCAAATCAACACCCACAATCCCTTCCGGCTCGACACTACCCCACGACGGTTCATACCAGCCTCGTTCGACACAACGCTGAAAACTTGACCATTTCCATTCCGCTGGGTGTTTTACCAGGCCATGTTTTACCGGGTTGTAATGGATGTAATCCATGTGCTTGCGCCAATCCTCTTCATCACGAATAAGGTGTTCCCAAAAACGGCGCTGCCATACCCCTCGCTCACGCCACTGATTGACGGCTGGCGCAATATTCCGGGAGGTTGCCTTCTTGATCTCTCGCCAACGTGATGAAAAATCCCCATCACCCTCCGGCAGACGCCAAATACAATGAAGGTGGTCTGGCAACACGACGATGGCATCCATCACATAGGGACGAGAATCACGCACCTTGCTAAAGGCCGAGCGCAGGTGCGTGACATTTTCTTCTGATGAAAACCAGGGGATACGTTGGGAGGTCACCAAGGTAAAGAAGTAGGTACCACCGGGCACCACGGTTCTTCGATAATTGCTCATAGCATCCTTGCCCGGTTTTTATTTGGTGGATGCGCTGTCGCTTATCCACCCTACGATATTAGCTATTTTCACCCCCGCCCCAACATCCCCAACACACTCTCCTTGAGGTCGGCGTACTCATCATCATCCAGCTCCAGGTGATCGAGCACGGCGTATTTGATCAGCTCCCACTCCTGGTCTTCGGCGCTGCGCTGGAAGGCGGTGCCGCGGAAGGTGCTGCTGAGGTGTTCGGCCAGCTTGAGCACGGAGAGCATGCTGGGGACCAGCTCGTCCACCTTTTGCGGCTGTTCGAGCACGTCGAGGTAGCGGTGGTGCAGGCGGATCGCCTGGCGGATGGTGATGGGCAGGTTCCAGGCCTTGGCCACCTCGTAGCCCAGGCGCGGGTGGTCGATGTTGTAGCGTTGCAGCTCGGGGCGGGTGTCGCCTCCGGCGGCGGCAACGGCCTGTAGCGCCTCGCCGTAGTCGGGGAAGCGCTGCATTAGCAGGGGGATGCCGCAGTCGTGGAACAGCCCCAGGGTGTAGGCCACCTCGGCGGGCACGCCGGTGAGGCGGTGGGCGAGGAAGGCGGAGGCCAGGGCGACGTCACCGGCGGTATCCCAGAAGCGGTCGGCGCGCGAGCAGTCACCACCGTTCATGCTGCAACGCAGGGCGATACCGGTGGTGACGCTGAGCACCTTCTCGATGCCGAGGATCACCACCGCGTTGGGGATGGAGCTCTGCTGCACGCTGAGGCCGAAGGCAGGAGAGTTGACCGCCTTGAGTACCTCGGCGGCCAGGGCCACGTCCCCGGCGATGATGTCGGTCAGACGGCCGATATCCGGGTCGCCACTCGCCTGCTCACGCTGCAGTGCCTGCAGCGACTCGGGCATGCTCGGCAGCCGCATGGAGGCCAGCAGCTCTTCATAAGACTCGGACATTGATTCCCCTAACAGATGCGGGTAGATACGGCAGACCGACTAATCTAGCGGCGACGGCTTTCCGCGGCAAGTCCCAGCCCCATCACCCCCGCCAGCAGCAGGAAGGCAGCATTGCCCCAGCGCAGGAACGGCGTCTCTCCACCCATCGGCCACACCTCGCCATCGATGATGGCGCTCTGGAACTGGGGCGAGGCAGCCAACAGCTGACCGCGGTGGTCGATGATGGCGGAGATGCCATTACCGGTGGCGCGCAGCATCGGTCGGCCCACTGCCAGGGCCAGGGCTCGGGCGACCTGCAGGTGCTGGTGCGGCGCCAGCGAGTCGCCGTACCAGGCGTTGTTACTGCCGTTGATGAGCAGTTGGGTACCGCGGATGGCCTCCAGCAGCTCGTCGGGGAAGGCATCCTCGTAGCAGATGCTGGCGGCCATCCTCAGCCCCGCCGCCTCCAGCGGCGCCTGATCTTCGGCGCCGGGCTGGAAGGAGGACATGGGCAGGTCGAAGATTTGCCCCAGGGCACGCAGCGGCGCCAGCGGCACGAACTCACCGAAGGGGACCAGATGGCGCTTGTGGTAGAAGCCCGCCTCCCCCTCATCGGCGGCCAGGCGCACCATGGAGGTGTAGTAGTCCCCCTCCTGGCGACGCACCGGCAGGCCGATGATGAGCTCGCTACCCCCCTCCGCCGCCTCCTCGGCCAGTGGTCGCAGCACCCAGGGGGCGATATCACCGTAGAAGGTGGTCAGCGCGTTCTCCGGCCAGAGGATAAGGCGCGCCCGGCCGAAGCGCTCGCGGCTCATCTCCACGTAGCGCTGGATACGCAGCTGCTCCTGCTCCGGGCTCCACTTCTGCCGTTGCGGCACGTTACCCTGGATCAGGCTCACCGCCAACGGCTCACCATTCGCCTCCACCCACTCAGGCAGGCCCGCGCCCCAACCGCCCAGCAGCACCAGGGCCAGCACCGACGTCGCCACCATTATCGAGCGACGCAGCCACAACAGCGCCAGCGCCCCGGAGGCCAGCGCCAGGAGCAGAGTCGCGCCGTAGATGCCGAGCAGCGGCAACAGCCCGTCCAGCGGCGAGTCGACCAGGGCGAAGCCGGGGTTGAGCCAGCTGAAGCCGCTCAGCAGCCAGCCGCGCAGCCATTCGATCAATGCCCAAAGCAGCGGCATGAGAAGCAGCAGTGATTGCGCCCGGCTGAGCGCGAGCCGCGCGGCGATCCAGGCAAATAGCGCCGGATAGAGGGCGAGAAAGGCGCAGAAGATGAGGGTGAGCAGGGCGGCCAACAGCGTACCGGTGTCGCCGAACTCGTTAATGGCCACGAAGACCCAGGAGACGCCGAGGCCGAAGGCCCCCAGGCCGAAGAGCCAGCCGCGCAGCTGGGCGCGGCGCGGCGCGGCATCGATGATCAGCAGGAAGAGCAGCGCCGGGGCCAGGATCACCAGCGGCCAGGCGTTGAAGGGGGCAAAGCCCAGAGGCAACAGCAGGCCCGCGCCCAGGGCCACTCCCTCGGCCCGGTGACGCGTGAGCAACGAATCAGTGGAGCGCGACATCATCCTCCGGCGCTTCACCCTCCATGTCGGCGCGGGGCTCCACCTCCAGCAGGTGGATGCGGCGCTTGTCGGCGTCGGTGACGTAGAAGGTGAAGCCACCGATGCCCACCGCCTCGCCCTTCTCCGGCAGGCGGCCGAAGGCGTTCATCACCAGGCCGCCGACGGTGTCGAACTCCTCGTCGCTGAGCTCGGCGCCGAAGTGCTCGTTGAACTCCTCGATGGGGATGAGGGCGGGCACCTCGTGGCGGCTGCCCTCGAGCTCGACGATGGCCTCGTCCTCGCCCTCGATGTCGTGTTCGTCCTCGATCTCGCCGACGATCTGCTCCAGCACGTCCTCGATGGTGATGAGACCGGCGACGCCGCCATACTCGTCGACGACGATGGCCATGTGGTTGCGGGTGGTGCGGAATTCGGTGAGCAGCACGTTGAGGCGCTTGGACTCGGGGATGAACATCGCCGGGCGCAGCACCTCACGCATGTCGAAGCTCTCGCCGCCGGCGGTGAAGGGGAGCAGGTCCTTGGCCAGCATGATCCCCTCCACCTCGTCGCGGTTCTCGCCGATCACCGGGTAGCGGGAGTGGGCACTCTCGGTAACCAGGGGCAGGATCTCCTCCAGCTTGGCGCCGCGCTCAATCACCTCCATCTGCGAGCGGGGGATCATGATGTCGCGGGCCTGGCGCTCGGCCACCCCCATCACCCCGTCGATCATCTTCAGGGCGTCGGCGTCGAGCAGGTCACGCTGCCCGGCCTCGTGCAGGACTTGCAGGAGCTCTTCCCGGTCCCTGGGTTCGGGGGAGAGGGCCTGGCCGATGCGCTCCAGCCAGCTTCGGGGACGCCCTTCGTCGGTGCTACTAGGTCGATCTTCGCTCATTGAGTGTCGTGCTGTCCGTATGGGGCCGTATAGCCTAAGCCGGTGAGGATGTCGGTTTCAAGACCTTCCATCGCCTCCGCCTCCGCCTCGTCGATGTGATCATAGCCCAATAGATGGAGAACGCCATGTACGGTCATGTGTGCCCAGTGCGCCTCCTCGCTCTTGCCCTGTTCCAGGGCCTCACGACGCACCACCTCGGCGCAGATGACGATATCCCCCAGCAGCGCCAGCTCAATGCCGGGGGGCGCCTCGAAGGGGAAGGAGAGGACGTTGGTGGGCTTGTCCTTGTGGCGGTAGTCGCGGTTGAGGGCCTGGATCTCCGCCTCGTCGGTGACGCGGATGGTCAGCTCGGCCTCATCCATGCGCCCGCCCAACACCGCCTCGACCCAGGCCTGGAAGCGCTGCTCGGAGGGGATCCCCTGGTCATCGACGGCCAGCTGCAGGTCCAGCTCAATCACGCGGCTGCTCCCGCTCGTGCTTGTCGTAGGCGGTGACGATGCGCTGTACCAGCGGGTGTCGCACCACGTCCTTGGCCTGATAGAAGGTGAAGCTGATCCCCTCGACGTCGCGGAGGATCTCGATCACCTCGCGCAGGCCCGATTTGGTGCCCCTGGGGAGGTCGATCTGGGTGACATCGCCGGTGACCACGGCGGTGGAGCCGAAGCCGATGCGGGTGAGGAACATCTTCATCTGCTCGGGGGTGGTGTTCTGCGCCTCATCCAGAATGATGAAGGCCTCGTTGAGGGTGCGCCCGCGCATGTAGGCCAGCGGCGCCACCTCGATGACGTTGCGCTCCATCAGCTTGGCCACGCGCTCGAAGCCCATCATTTCATACAGGGCGTCGTAGAGCGGGCGCAGGTAGGGGTCCACCTTCTGCGCCAGGTCGCCGGGGAGGAAGCCGAGGCGCTCGCCCGCCTCCACCGCCGGGCGGGTGAGCACCACCCGGCGCACCTGGTCCTTCTCCAGCGCCTCCACGGCGCAGGCCACCGCCAGGTAGGTCTTGCCGGTACCGGCCGGGCCAATACCGAAATTGATGTCGTGGGTGACGATGTTGCGCAGATACTTCTGCTGGTTGGCGCCGCGCCCCTTGACCACCCCGCGCTTGGTGCGGATCACCACCTCCTCGTGCTCGGGGTGCTCATCCAGCAGCGCC